>JASHYD010001302.1 GCA_030043175.1 Xanthobacteraceae bacterium
ACTTGTCCAAACCACAGAGGCTGACGACGCAGTCCCTCCCCGCCAATCGCCCGATCCGATGGCGACACCTCCGGTCGCTGGACTGCACCTGCAGTTCGGCGCCGATGCATCGTCGGAGATGGTGGTGTCCTGGCACACACTGAAACCCGTTCAAAATCCCCGCGTTTTGCTCGGGCATCTCGATGGCAAGCTCGAGCAAACGGTCGAGGCCAAGGCGACCAGCTACACCGATGCGAAGTCCGGACAGATCGTCTATGCCTATCATGCGAAGCTCGTTGGTTTGCAGGCCGACTTTAGCTATCTCTATGGTGCGGTGCATGACGGCGCCGAACCGGAGTTCGCAACCTTCCGGACCTCTCCGCGTGGCCGCGCGTCGTTCACCTTCACGAGCTTCGGCGATCAGGGAACGCCGACGCTCGGCAAGAAGTTCGTGCCGCCTGAAGGCGTGACGATCCGCAATCCCCCTTATGTGAACGACAATCTCGGCTCCCCGGCGGCCGGCGATACCACCCTCGGCGTGGAGCAGCTAAAACCTCTATTTCACCTCTTCAACGGCGATCTGTGCTACGCCAATCTCGCCGAGGACCGGGTGCGGACCTGGTGGGATTTCTGGGAGAACAACAGCCGCAGCGCTCGCAAGCGTCCCTGGATGCCCTCGGCCGGCAACCACGAAAACGAACTCGGCAACGGACCAATTGGGTATCAGGCCTATCAGACCTATTTTTCTGTACCGGAAGCGACCGGCCAGACGGAGGTCACGCGTGGGCTTTGGTACGCCTTCACCGTTGGCTCCATGCGCGTGATCAGCATCGCCAACGACGATGTCTGCTACCAGGACGCCGGCAACTCTTACGTCCGGGGCTATTCGCAAGGGGCTCAGAGGGCTTGGCTGGAAAAGGAATTGGCCGCTACCCGTAGCGATCATGATATCGACTGGGTCGTCGTGTGCATGCACCAGGTCGCGATCTCAACGGCTGACATGTTCAACGGCGCGGACCTCGGAATTCGTGAGGAATGGCTACCGCTGTTCGACAGGTATGGTGTCGACCTCGTGGTATGCGGGCATGAACATCACTACGAGCGCTCGCACCCGATCCGTGGCCGTCAATCCAACGCCACCCTGACACCCGTGCCTGCTGCGACCACAACTGACGTCATCGACACCACCAAGGGAACGGTACACCTGGTCATCGGCGGCGGTGGAACATCCGTCCCGTCGAACCAGCTGTTCTTCAACCCGCCGGCGTGTCGGGTCATCACCGCCGTCGGCGAACCGGACCCGAAGACGGGCAAGCGTCCGCCCGTCTATGTGAAGGAGCAAGCGCTTTGGTCAGCGGTGCGAAACGCCGCGCATGCCTATGGCTTTGCGGCATTCACGCTCGATCCAGGCTCAGATCGCGGCGGCACTACCTCCATCAAGGTCATCTATTACGATGTCGTGGGGCTGGACGGTCAGTTAGCGCCTTTCGAAACCTTCACGCTGCATCGCCCCCGCCGCGACTAGACGGGTCACTCGGGTCACGTTCAGGCTGTGACGACTTCCTTTGCTTCGGTGCTTAACTCGATATGGCCCGCCTGCGAAGTCTTCATGAGTGGGTCATGGATCTTCATCGCGCAGGGGCGGCATTACCTGCCTGAAGCGCGATACGTTTCGCGACATCGTTACTGCGCGGGTACAATTACGCCAGTGTGCTTTGTGAACGCGGTACGATTGCAAAAGCAAATCGATTTGCGCCGCGCGTCGGGCAGTGAACGCGTTAACACCATGTTCGATGCGCTCAATTGCTCCGCTTACGTCTTCGAGAGCGCGGGACATTTCGTTGCGTGGCTTAACGTGCAACGAAGAACGTGATGGTCGTCACAAGCCCTGGGGTCTGAAGCCCATCGGGAACGATGATGTAAGGAACGCCGACCGAACTGTAGCCCGACAGTGTTGCCGCCTCTTCGGAGCGAAATCCATGTCCATTCACGAATTAGGTTGATGGGCTGAGCCAACGTGGGCCCTTACAGAAAGACTAGCCGCATGGTGTTCGCGGCTTTGCTGTAGCGACAAGCGATTGACGCGCTCCTATGGTTGTCGCCTGCGGACAGAGGACTTCGCGATCAGCCGACGATCCCCGCGAGGCCTGCATGGCTCTCGCGCTGCGGCTCGGCGGGTTGATCGCACATTAAGGACGGCTCTATCTAATGACCAGCGATGAGAGCCGTCTGCTGGCCTTGTTGAGGCGGTGGGACCTAGTGCAACGCCGTTTTGCGTTGTCGATCGTGGTGAGACAAGCCAGCCATCGGTCATAACCCACTTTGACCGGCTGGTTCCTTTAAATAAAAGTAGCCGATTTTGTTGTTGACGGAGCTCGCGTACCACATGCGGCCCTGCGAATCGAGGAAGAACTCCCGCATTGAGATTTCCGAATGCGGATAGGGATATTCCGTCACTTCGCCGCTGCGCGGATCAAGCCGCCCGAGTGTGTCCTGCTCGTGCGAAGAGTACCAGACCATGTGATTGCGATCGATCCCGATCGCGTAGGGGCTCGACTCCGGCCCCGGCAGCGGGTATTCCTTGAAGGTCTCGGTCTTGGGATCGAAGCGGCCGATCTTGCCGCCGCGGCGCTCGGTGAACCAGACGGTGCCATCGGCATCGACCTGCAAGCGCTGCGGCTTGCCCTTGGTCGGTGGATAGAATTTTGACAGCACGCCGTCCTTAGAGACCCGCGCGATCGGTCCCTCCACCACGAACGAGGTGAACCACTGATCCCCGTTCTGCCCCACCACATTGCCGTAGCTGCCGCCGAGATCGTAATGCTCGAACCGCTCGTATTTCGGATCAAACATCGAGATCGCCGGCCCGCCGCTCGCCCAAACCCGCCCAGCCGCATCGACCCGGACCGTATGGGCGGTGGTGCGCCGCCCGTCTGGCAGCGGCGTGTTCTGATATTCCGTCACCGTCCCGGTGCTCGGATCGAGATGGGCGATGCGGCCCACTGCAAGCTCGGTGAACCAGACCGTCCCGTCGGGAGCCGGGATCACCGAATGGATGCCCGTTGCGGCAAGCTTGGGGAACGGTAGCGGAAACGGTATCTGCTCCCCGGTTGCCGGATCGAGCCGCACTACTTCGTTGCCGCGTCCGTAATAGGGAATCCAGAGCTTGCCGTCCTTGTCCTCAACCGCGCTCCACGGGCCCATGCCGTTGTCGGCCGCAAACTCGTACTCGACGTAGACGATGTTCGTCGCGAGGGCGCTCACCGGCCGCACCAGTGACTTGTACTGCGGCAGCTCCTCCGGGGAGGCAAGCTTGGGCGAGGCCTTGCCGAACATTGTGTTGAGATAAGAGGCGAAGTCCTCGACCGCGGCATCGCTCAGGTGGCGGCCTTCGAGCATGGTATCGCTCATGTAGCGCACACGCGTACGCCAGCCGTCTAGATCGAGCGTTTGCGTCGCCATTCGCTTCTGGAAGGAATGGCAGGACTGAAAGCAGGTGGTGAAGAAAGAGTCTTTATAGCTCAGATCGTGGTCCTTTGTCTTCGGCAGCAGCTGCCGGCCCTGATAGGTTGAGAGGTCGCTCCAGTGCACCGGCGTCTTCTGCAGCACAAAGTCGAGCGAAGCCGTCGCATCGACGGCGACAGCAAGGCTCGCGCGCGGTTCGCTCGTGTACCCGATCGCCTGGGTGCGAACCGTGTACGTCGCGCCCGGCAAATCGGTAATGCGATAGCGCCCCTGCGCATCCGAGAGCACGTTCACGGTCATCCGGCTCTGCGGATTCTCGGCCGCCACGAAGGCACCCATGAAAGGCTTGCCATCCGGCCCGGTAACGCTACCGGTGATGGAGGCGCCGAGGGCAGCTACACTCATCAGCGCCGTCAGCGGCATCGCTACCAAGATTTCATGGGCAGTGCGCATCCGAATTCTCCTGTGAGTGTCTGAATTTGGGCCGCTACAATCAGATCCTGGTGGAAGCGGAAATGCGCCGCCTCCATGGCACTCTCCGATTGCGCCGCACAAGGGTCGAGTCAGACGGTAACTCGCTGTTGATAGCGACGCGGATTGAAACCCTGCACTCCAAAGTACCGATGTTTCTGCTCGCCCCCCGCGAGCAGGCTGCACTCGGCGCCCCGGAGAGGCGGATATTATGACCATGGTTGTTACGGAGGGAAAGATGCCAAGATTTTTCTTGGACTGATGTTTTGCAACCCGCATTGCAAACAGCGCGTGGGGCACGCTTTGCCGTGATCCCTCGCGCCAAGAGGCGCGACCCCGGCGGGCGTTGGGGATTGACCGCTCGGCGCGGCCACCGAGAAGTCTGCTGCGAGATCGCTATGCGCGAAGCGACCCGTCACTGATATCGAACTATCCGAAACGATGAGGAGCCCGACACATCAACGCTCGATGTGACCACAAGCAAATAAGAGTCCGACCAACCGTCTTCTGAAGCCTCATCGCAAAACGCAACATCTCATTTGCGATCATCATCGCACTTGGCGCAATTTCCCGAAACGACCCTGGACGAAGGCATTCTTCGGCCTCTGCGAAGCCATCAGCATGATTTTTTGGCGCTTTCTGAGCTGTGCCGCATCCAGCAGCATCTGGCCGGCCCACCGATAAACATTTCGGCTGCGCACCACGTCGCGCATCAGCCGCATGCGATCGCGCTGCTCCGCCTCTGACATGCCAAGAGCCTGCCCGATGGCTTCACTCACTGACCGCAGATCATAGGGATTTACGATCACCGCTTCCGACAGTTCGCGCGATGCACCGGCAAAATCGGACAGGATGAGGACACCCTGCTCGTCATCGCGGGCGGCAACGAACTCTTTGGCAACCAGATTCATGCCGTCGTGAAGGCTGGAGACGATGCACAGGTCCGCAGCGCGAAAGAGCTCAAAAACTTCCGCAGGCTCATAATGCTGTACAATAAGCAAAATAGGCATGTAGCCTTCGTAACCGTGCCGAGCGTTGATCTCGCCGGCAAGCCGCTCCGCTTCCTCCTGGAGATTGCGATAGGCCGCAAGCTTCCCCCGTGTCGGAGCCGCCACCTGCAGGAAGACGAAACCGCCGATCCATTCAGGGTGCCGGCAAAGAAACGTATCGACCGCGCGCAAACGGTCGAGAATGCCTTTGGTATAGTCGAACCGTTCAATGCCGACGCCCATCCGCATCGAACAGCTTAGACCCAGTCTGGCGCGAACCGAGGCGCGGCATTGGCTCACCGATTCCTGGCCAGCAAGCGCTGCTGGCGGCCATTCTATCGAGATTGGGTACGGCCGGACGAAGGTTTCATGGCCACTGACGGTGACCGAAGCCTGCTCACGATCAATTCGGCTTTCGATGAAGCGATCGACGGTGTCGATGAAATTGTTGCAATGAAATTGCGTATGGAAGCCGAGAACCGAACTTCCAAGCAGACCCGCTATGATCTCCTCCTTCCAGGGACAGATGCCGAAGGTTTCCGCGTTGGGCCAGGGAATGTGCCAGAATGTGATGATCGTCGCTTCTGGTAAGCGTTCCCGAATCATTCTCGGTAGCAGCGCGAAATGATAGTCCTGCACCAGGACGATCGGATCGGGACGCTTCGCCTCTGCAACCACGGCCGCAGCGAATCGTGCATTGACGGCGCGATATTCCTTCCAGTCAGTTTCTCGGAAACTCGGCCGCACAAAGACCACATGACAAAGCGGCCACAATCCCTCGTTGGCCAATCCGAAGTAGTAGCCCTCCTCCTCCTGTTCGGAGAGCCACACGCGGCGAAGCGTGTAGGACGGAGATGCCGGGGGCACGCGAATGCAATCCCTGGCATCGACAACATCGCGGTCGGCACTGCCGCTGCCATGCGCAACCCAGGTACCACCGCAAGACCGCATCACCGGCTCGATTGCCGAGACAAGCCCGCTTGCAGGCATTTGCAGCGCTATTCCGTCCGCCGCGTGATTGTGGATATAGGGCTCGCGATTGGAAACAACGATGATTTCCGCATCAGGAAGCTGGCTTGCCAATGCGAGACGCAACGTGTCTGGGCCCCAATCAACGTGAGTTGCATCGATTGAGCGCCGCGTCTCTGTGAGCTCTTGCAGCGCTTCGCGAATCTGGCGGCCAAAGACCAGACCGTGGTCATCATTAAAGCCGCCGTTACGTCCTGCTTTTATATCGTCGACCGCGCGTCGTATCGATTGCAACCAACGGCGAACGATGAGGAGCGCGAAAATCGATGCAAGTGCAGCGCCGATGAGCGCAACTGCGGCAAGCGCGATGGTGATCCAGGTTCGGGCCTGAGCGCCCCGCTGCTCCGCGAAAGTCAGATCGTGCAGCAAAACAAGGTGGCCGCTCGTCTTGTCGGTCACAATCGGGAACGAACCGACAAGAAGGCTTCGCTGGTCCGATACAATCGCCGAAAAGCTGGCGCTCGTGTCGCGTGCAACATTCTCGCAGGAGAAGTTTGCCGGCATGATCTGACTGCGATAGAGGAGCACACCTTTGCGATCGCAGAAGCCTACAGCCAAGAGCCTCCCATCGAGAGCGAGACGGCCGAACAAATTGTCGATTCGCGTGCTTGCGTCGGCAGCAAGAAGATTGGCCAGCTCATCCCGCACAGAATTGAACACAAGGGTCGACCGAAGCTCGACGTCGCGGCGCGCCCATTGCTCCACGAAGGTGCTGGTGAACGGTGCGATCGCAAAGATCGCTGCCGCCAGCATTATGAACGCAGCCAACACATAGCGTAGTATCATAGGCATGCGCGATCTCCGTCGTCCGATGGGACGAAGACCGCCTCAGGTTACAGCATGTTGCGGACAGCCAGGCCTGCACATCCGAGCCAATTTGTCGCGGCCGGATGCTATACGTCAGGTCGCAGTATTCGTCTGATTGCCCGCGAGGATCGAATTGCGGGCTGCTGCAACAGCGCCTCGGTTCAACAACCCCGCGACGACGCGTCCTCTCCTCCTACTGCGCAGGCGCGAGATCTCCGCCTTTCGCTTTGGCTGCGTCCGACCCCGGGGCAACGAACGGACGTGCCGGATGCGGCGTGCGGGCCGCCGCATCCGTCGCCAAGTTTCGCTGCTCGCTACCTGGCGCTGCCGGTCGTTCCGGACGGCATGATGATGTCGGCCACTTGCCTGTCCTTAGGATTGATCAGCAGAACTTCGTTGTTCGCCAACTTGGTGTATTCGTACTCCTTGGCCACCGAAACCTGGTTGGTGGCGCTGCTCGGTAACTGGCGCATTGACAGGGACTGAGGCAGCTTTTCGCCAAGTCTGGCTTGGAATCCTGCAGGCGCGGTTTGGCCCTTTTGACTCGCCACGCTGTTTAAAATGGTTTGCTTCTGTGCCGAGCTCAGATTGAGCTGAGCCGCTCCGGCCAGACCCATGCTCCCGACCAGCGCCGCGGCGATCGCCGTGCTATAAAGAGTTGTTCGCATTGTATGGTCTCCTAATTTGGCTTTACCGCCGGCTGCTGATGCAGCCGGTTGGAGTCGGTTCTTGCGCGCTCAAGAGAATTGGCGCCTCCTCCTCGATTATTGATCTGGGTTAATCGTCCGACTCAAAAATGCGGGGTCGGCCGCTTCCATTGAGGTGCGAGGCGCGCATGGGGGATCATGACTCAACCGCACGACGGCGCGCGACGGGGTACATCGCCGGCTTCGCCGAGGCAATCTCGGTCCGCAATGCACGAGCAGTTTCGCCCAGATATGAATTATCGAAATCGGCAAGCAGGGACAACGCGTCGAAGTCCAGGATGGTGACGCATTTGTTGCTCATCTTTATGAGACCGTCTTCGCGCAACGAGCGCAGCGTACGATTGACGTGGACCGTGGTGAGACCGAGTGCATCGCCGATGAGTTCCTGCGTCAGCGGCATGTTGAACGACATGCCTTCAGTCTGACCGGTTGTCTTCAGCCGCACAAATAATTCGAGCATCAAATGGCTTACACGTTCGCAGGCCGACCGGCGCGCCGCATCAATGAGATGCTCGCCTACAATTGCCGCCTCGCACACCGCGGACCAAAACAGCGCCTTCGCCAATGGCAGGTTTCGCTCGAATACGCGGTCGATTGCTTCGAGCGGGATGGCGGACACCGATGCATCGGTCGCGGTTGCAATCGAGTACAGAGGAGCTTTGAAGAAGCATGCCTGGAGCCCGAAGATCTGTCCCGGCAGGATGAAATCGACGATCTGCCGATCGCCATTATGAAGAATCTTGTATCGAAACAGCCATCCGTTATGGTTGACAAAGAACGTCCGACACGACCGTCCCGCGACCACAAGGTCCTTGTTCTTGTAGATCTGCCGAAGCTCGCCCCCAAGGCTTTGATCCGGATAAAGATCGCGCCAGATCGTCCTCTGTGCCCAGGGCGACGAGAGGGCTGTTGCAGCCGCAGTTTGTCCGGTGGTCCGGATGGCGGCGCCGCCATTGCTTGTCAAATGGCCTGCGCCGCTGACATTTGATTGGAGAGGAGAGCGATTTCGCATTGACCCTATACCCCACGTAAGGAATTGCGGCGCTCGAATTATGACGCGCCATCCGACGCAAAAGCGCGGTGGGCCCCGTCGGAGTCAGCGGGCAGTTAATTCGCACCGTTTCCATCCATTAGGATGGAGACGAAATTATCGCTCCAAGCCGAGCAAAAATGTCGCAGCGGCTCTTTGCGCGAAAGCGAGGGAAAAAGTGAGGGAAAGCCGTGGGTGTGCGCCCGCCGCTATAATCATTCGCATTCGCGAAAAGGCGGCAACAAAAAGGCGCTGCTTTGCGGGTTGAGCAACGACTTCAGGCCATCGACGGATGACACCAAGGTCACTTGCGCGATTGCGCGCCGCGAAAAGCTTGACCCGCTCAGGCGCGAAATGCCGTGGGCTTGCGCCACCCGGCTCAGAACAGCCCTGCTTGTGGATCTGGGCGCCTACCCTGCGATGATCGGTAGCGGCTCGAACTCGCCGCGCAACACGCCCGCAGCGTCGGGGTAACCCATCCAGCTTTGGATGGCGGTGGCATAGACGCGGCGGAAATCGGTCGTGAATATCATGTTGCCGTCGTTGAGCTCGGCGAGACTGGGCATCTTGCTATACTGGCCGCCCGTGACGGGCGCGCCAATCATAAAGACCGGCCCGGCCGTGCCGTGATCGGTACCCTGACTGGTGTTTTCCTTCACGCGGCGCCCGAATTCGCTGAACGCCATCAGCACCACGTCCTGCGCCCGCCCGAGCCGGGCCACATCCTTCATGAAAGCCGCGATGTGGTCGGACGTGTAGGTCCACAGCCGCGCATGGACGTCGCTCTGATAAACGTGCGTATCGAAGGCGTTGTTGCGGTATGCGACGTAATAGATCCTGGTCGGAAAATCGGCTGCGATCAGCGCCGCGACGCGGTCGAGGCCGAAACGTACCAAGCCATAGTCGATCGGCGTGCGATAGTTTGCCCAGGCGTCGCGCACCAGCTGCTCGGCATTGAGCGCGCTGCGCGAGACCCCGTACATGAAGTCCTGCGCCTCGTTGGCGCCGTCCTCGCGCGTCGCGACCGCGCTCAAAACTGCTTGTTCCTCCGCAAAGCCGCTGCGGATGAACTTCTGCGGATCGTCAAATACCAGCGGCACATGGCGTTGCGAACGCACGGCAAGGGATTGCTGGGTGTCGATGTTGACGACGAAGTTCGCGTGCCCATCCGGATCCATGGCGTCGGCCAGGCGGCCGACCCAACCGTACAGATCGCCGCGATTGGGCGCCGCGGTCTGCCAATAGGCCATTGAGGAGAAGTGCGAGAACGACGGTTGCTCGTAGCCGACGCCGTGGATGATGGCCATGTGGCCATCCTTATAGAGGCGCTCGAGGCCCGCCATAGTGTATTGGAAGCCGAAATGGTCGTCTAGCTTGCGCAGGCGCGCCGGCTTGA
Organism: Xanthobacteraceae bacterium; assembly: GCA_030043175.1. The sequence continues at coordinate 9,874 of JASHYD010001302.1, forward strand.
TTCCGATTCGCGGCCTTGCGCGGTAGTACGCGTCGTCGCCGTAAGGCACAACAGTATTAAGGCCGTCATTGCCACCGGACAATTCCACCACAACCAGAATGCGTCCTTTTTCCGGAGCCCGGGCGGCAGTCTGCGCCCAGGCTGGGCCGCGAGTGAGCATGCCGGCGGCGCCGAACGCAAGGCTGCCGAAGCCCGCACGCAGGAAATCGCGACGCGCCATGCCGCCGAAGCGCGAAAATATAGATGTCATAACCGGCCTCCCTTGATGGCGCTTGCCGATTTCTCCGGCCTCATTTGCGCGGGGTCTCACTCAACCGTGCACATGTCAACACAGCTGAAACTCCGGCGAACTCATGATCAGGTGCGCGGTCAACCGCAATGGCTGCTCCATATAGCTCGACGCCCGTTCGAGCTCCGCAGTGCCGAGCTGACGCTCCAGGAATGCCACCAAGGTGCTGCGCGCTGCCCTGGTTACCGGCACGCTCAACAGACGAAGCGACAGATGGTCGACGGCGTCCGCCGCGGTCTTCGCGCCAGAGGCGTTGACGATACGGGAAAGCTCGAACTGCGCGGCCGCGCGCGGAATCGGCTTGATCCGGCGCACCGCCTCCTGCCATCCGACCAGGCTGCCATAGCGAGTATTGAAGTCCTCGGCGCCGGCGATGACGTTTGCCATGGTCTTGTCGCCGACCTCCATACCGCCACCGCCGCCTCCTTCCTGTTCGACCGTCGCCTCGGCGATGCTGTAACCGGCTAGAATGCGGTCGTTGACCCGCTTGACCTCGGTGCCCGGATTAAAGTTCGGATCGACAAAATTAATGATGTCGGGAAACAGAACATCGCGGGCAAAATTGCCGCGCGCCAGCAGCAGTCCGGGTGTGATCCAGGCGCGCCCTTGAGCCCAGCCGGCAACTGTCGGAGGATTGAGCAGCGTCTGCCCAAGCTCGCGGCTGACCATATAAAGATCCGGTATGCCGGGCAGGTGCTTGACGCCGAGCTTGCGGTAGGTCGAGACGATCAGCTCGATTGGCCCCTTGATCCGGGTGCCGACCGAAGGTGGACTATAGAAATCCCGCGACAGGAAGATGGTCCGCATCAGCGGCGCAATCTCGTAGTCATTGTCGCGCAGCACGGCACCGAGCCGCCGCGCGAGATCCGGCGAGATATTCTCGCGCACAAAGAATTTGTACAGTTTGGCCGCGATGTATTCGGCAGTGACCTTCTGCTCGAGGATGATGCCGAGGATATCGACGCCGTCGAAATTGCCAGTACGGTCAAGGAAAGTCTTCGCCGCATCATCATGCTTTACGAGATCGACCTTGAAATCGAGATCATCGTCGATCCATCCCGTGAAGGCGCGGGCGGCTTCGCGGATATCCTTTTCGCTGTAATGGCCGACCCCCATGGTGAAGAGTTCCATCACCTCGCGGGCAAAGTTCTCGTTCGGTGCGCCCTTCACATTCTCGGCCGCATCGAGATAGGCGAGCAT
>JASHYD010001303.1 GCA_030043175.1 Xanthobacteraceae bacterium
GTGTATCGTTCGTGATTGTATTGACCTTCGCACAGCCCCTGACGTAAATGTTAACATGGATCATTATACTGATTGGTAAGTTGCAGTTTTTGTTGTCGGGCGAGGGCGCCGACGAAGATTTCATCTCTGAGCTGCCAGCTGGACGTGCCGAACTCCTGTGAATGTAACGGCGGCCTTAGTGCCCACGGCGGGCGACCTCCTTAAATTCAATTTCTGCGAGCGTCCTCGCGGACGCGTTTATTCGTTTATGTGGGGGAACATCATGAAAACCAATCTTACTCGGCGTTCGCTCGTCAAGGGCGGCACGGCACTAGCGACCTCAGCACTCGCGGGGCCGGCCTTACTCGAATGGGCCAAGGCATGGGCGCAAACTGCACCGTGGAAGCCCGAAAAGGGCGCACAGCTCTCTTTCCTTAGGGCAAAAGCTTTCGTTCCCGCAGAAGAGGATGGATGCGTGGCGGTGATGAATGCGTTCACCAAAGCTACCGGCGTCAAGGTCAACATTACTCGTGAGTCCGACGATGATGTGCAACCGAAGGCATTGGTTGCGGCCAATATGGGCGCGGGTCCGGACTTATTTTGGGGCATAGTTTCGCTGCCGCACCTGTTTCCGCAGAAATGCCTCGATGTATCCGACGTCGCCGAGTATCTCGGCAACAGATATGGCGGTTGGGTCGCAAGCGCTATCCCCTATGGAAAAGGCAAGGGCGACAAGTGGATCGACCTTCCAATTTGTTGGGTCGGCAATGTTATGAACTATCGGAAGTCGTCGCTGAAACAGGCAGGTTTATCCCAGGTCCCTGCAACAACGGACGAGTTCATGGAATACGCGAAGGCGACGAAGAAAAACAGCAGGCCTGGCGGTTTCGCACTTGGCCGTGCTCCGACAGATGGCAATTCCTGGGTGCACTGGTGTCTGTGGGCGCACGGCGGCTATACGGTCGATATGAATGACAAAGTGATTATTAACTCGCCGGAGACCGAGATGGCTTTGAATTATGCCAAGCAACTCTATGAAAACATGATACCTGGCGTCGCTTCGTGGAACGATGCCTCTAACAACAAGGCCTTCCTTGGCAACGAAATCCATTGGACCTCTAACACTATCTCCATCTATCTCGCTGCCGCTGCGGACCAGACCAAGAGAGGGATTGCAGAGGACATCGCCTTTGGCCCTTACCCGATTGGACCAGTCGGCAAGCCGACCGAGTTGGCAAGCCCCCAGCCGTTACTGGCAATGACTTACACGAAATATCCGCGGGCTTGCAAAGCGCTTATGGCCTTCATGATAGAGGCGGACCAGTTCAACAATTGGCTTGAAGCCGCGCAGGGTCATCTCATTCACAGCCTCAATGCTTATGACGCAAACCCGGTATGGAACGATACGAAGCGGATCGTATTCCGTGACCTCCCCAAGCGCTCGCTCACGGATGCCGGCCTAGGCTCCGTCGGGGAGAAGGCAGCGGCTGCGATTGCTGATTACGTGGTGCTCGACATGTTCGCGAGCTTCTGCACCGGCCATGAGAACGCCAAGGGTGCTATCAGGATTGCAGAGCGTCAGTTGCAACGTATATATCGCTGACGATCGCCGGCTGGTTGTGGCTTTGAGGTTTGGGATTCAACGCATCGGTCGAGGCCCGCTCCGGGTCATAGGCGGCCAATCAGAGTCGGTGACTGCCACGTCCGAAGTTACGTCAACTGCGGATGCGCCAAGACGAAGGGTCGCCACTGCGGCTTCGGGCCACGAGCAGCCATCGCGCAAACGGACACTACCGCCTTACGCAGAAGGATGTAATCTCCTGTGAGAGCTTCCAGCGGAACGCAATGAAAGAGGGAGCAAAGCTATGAATTGGCAGTGGCGGAATTTCCCTTTGACATTCACACTTGCGGCAGCGGTTGTGACACCCGCCTTCGGCCAGGCGGTGGCGCCCACGGTTGGGCCAGCCGGTAGCGGGCAGGAAAGCGGCGCATCCATCCCGGATTTCTCGGGTGTCTGGGACCATTCGATTCCCGGATTCGAGCCGCTCGCATCGGCTCCAACCGCGCTCGTCAACCGGTCGCGCCTCCCGAACGGCAAGGGCAACCCCAGCCAGCTGGTCGGCGATTACACCAATCCGATCTTGAAGCCTGAGGCGGCGGAGGTCGTGAAAAAGCACGGTGAACTGGAGCTCAACGGCATAGGCTCTCCGACTCCACGCAACCAATGTTGGCCCGGAGGGCCGCCTTTCGATTTTGTGAGTGCCCCAATGCAGCTGGTGCAAACAGCGAACCAGGTGATCATCCTCTATGTCTTCGATCATCAGGTCCGCCACGTGCGCATGAACCAATCTCATCCGGCGCACGTGACACCGTCCTGGTACGGCGATTCGGTGGGCCGCTATGAAGACGACACGTTGGTCATCGATACCGTGGGCATCAAGGTCGGGCCGTATGCCATGGTTGACTGGTTCGGCACGCCGCACACCGAGGCTCTGCACGTGGTCGAACGATATCGGCTGCTTGATCCCGAAGCCGCCAAAGAGGGGTTCGATCGGGACGCAAAGGAGAATATTCAATTTGGGACGAAGCCGAACGCGCAAGGCAAGTTCCTGCAGCTCCGATTCACGGTTGAGGATAAAGGTGTCTTCACGACGCCGTGGACCGCGACCATGACTTATCCAATTAGCGACGATGAATGGGGGGAAGAGGTTTGCGCTGGAAACATGCAGTGGTACCCGGGAAAGGACGCCGATGCGCCCCGGGCGGACAAACCGGACTTCTGAGCGCCGATCCAAAAAGTGGCAACTGGGACGCTTGCAACTCGGCTCCCAACCGAATGACTGCTCCGGGTCAACAACGGCTCTGCTGGTGGCTGGCCTGACACGTCCGCAGTACCTCGGATAAGCTGACGACTTTGGTGTGCCGCGCAAGTCGGCAGAGGTGGACCAAGTGCGGACATTGCGACCCTTCAGGAAGCGCGGCAATTGGTGTAGTGTTCATCGCGAGCTGCCCCGCAGGGTGTGCCGAAACCCTGCCAATTAACGGCGGCGTTGTGCCCACGGCGGGCGAGCATTCCATATATCAATATATCAATCGACTTTATTGCGGGCGGCATTGGCGGTTAAACGGTCGTGCTCCCGCAGCTGGGAGACAATCATGAAACGTCGCCAATTTTTGCAAGCGGCCGGTCTCGGCCTAGCAACATGCGCCGTCGCTAAGCCCGCCATCGCGCAATCGATGCCCGAACTCAAGTGGCGGTTGACGTCAAGCTTTCCGAAGTCGCTCGACACGCTCTACGGCGGCGGCGAAGTTTTCGCCAAAGCGGTGGCGGAAGCGACTGACAACAGGTTCCAGATTCAAGTCTTTGCATCGGGAGAAATCGTGCCGGGCCTTGCCGCGGCCGACGCAGTCCAGAGCGGTACCGTCGAATTGTGCCACACGGCGTCCGCTTATTATGTCGGCAAGGACCCGACCTTTGCGTTCGGTACGACGGTGCCGTTCGGCCTCAATGCGCGCATGCAAAATGCGTGGTGGTTCTTCGGTGGCGGCGCCGAACTGATGAATGACTTCTACAAAAGGTTCAATATCTACGCCCTCGTGGCCGGCAATACGGGTGCCCAGATGGGCGGCTGGTTCCGCAAGGAGATCAGGGAAGTTGCGGACCTGCAGGGCCTGAAATTTCGCATCGCCGGAATTGCCGGGACGGTCCTCGCCAAGCTCGGCGTGGTGACGCAGCAGATCGCGGCGGGCGACATCTATCCGGCGCTGGAGAAGGGAACCATCGATGCCGCCGAATGGATCGGCCCCTATGACGACGAAAAACTCGGTTTTCAGAAGATCGCGCCCTACTACTATTATCCGGGCTGGTGGGAAGGCCAGGCGATGGCCCATTGCTTCATCAATATCAGCAAGTGGAATTCGCTCACGCCGACCTACCAGTCGATCCTGCGCAACGCCGCGGCACTGGCAAACGAATGGACGCTGGCAAAATACGATGCGGTGAACCCCGCGGCGCTGCGCCGTCTGCTCGCCGGTGGCACGCAGCTTCGCGCCTTTTCGCCTGCCATCATGGATGTCTGCCTCAAGGCAGCATTCGAAGTTTACGCCGAAGTCTCCGCTAAGAACGTCGACTTCAAAAAGATATGGGAATCAATGCTCGCGTTTCGCAATGAGCAATATCTGTGGTGGCAGGTGGCTGAATATTCATACGATTCCTACCTGATCCGAACCCGCACGCGCGTTTGATAGGATTTAAAAGCGCGCCGCGTCGGCTTGGAAACGATCACGAACAGCGATCGCGTTGGATGGCCGGTTGGGGTCACATAAGCTGGGAGCGCCGACCACATCGACGACCTGCCTCGCACCGCGGCCGATGTACCTCAGTAAGCGGACTCGGTCCTCGCCGGCTGGATGGGGGGGCGGCCTTGGGCCAGGAAGAGACATCGCGCTCCGCATCACCGTGTAACGGGCATCGTCGGACTTGCAAGCGAAGTCAGTTGGACGAAAGACTTTCTGGTTGGCGACAGGCAACGTAGAATTTTCAAACTGGCACATCGCAGACGTGTATTGTCGGTGAATGTGTTGACCTTCTCATAGCCCTAACGTAAGTTGTTAATTTAGGGCGTTATACTTTAGTTGTCAGGCGGGTGCCGACGTAGATTCACATCGAGCTGCCAGCGGGACGGCCGATGTCCTGTGAATTTAAACGTAGCGTATACACGGCGGGTGATACTCCACAAGGATCTGACCACGAGCCTATGCCTTAGCTCGTGACGCCTCGCCCGGCGAGGCGCCGCGTCTTCATGGAAATATTGCACCACGTTTTAACAAAGGAGGATGGTAATGCGTGCGTTAATTGTAGCTCTTTCGGTTGTTGCAATCGCCACCCCAGCATTCGCCGATCAGCTCTGGGATGCCTGCACAAAGCTTGCGCTGGACCGGGTGGGCTCGCCAACTCAAAGCAACACGGGAGATATCAACACCCGGCACTACGAAGGTTTCGTGCTTCAGTGTCTCGAGGGTAAAATCCCCCTACGTCAGGCATCTGTCAACCGACCTGTGCCGATACACACCATTGATGGCCGGGACGCCTCAGTAATCCACCGGGATATCCGTTGCGTTATCTCAGGAATAAATGGCCAGAAATATTGCTACTAACCGAATTGTTGCATGCCCTTAGCT
>JASHYD010001304.1 GCA_030043175.1 Xanthobacteraceae bacterium
CGCCTCCTCAATTCGCGGGGCAGCTCGCGGAGGCAATCGAGGCTGGTCATCCGACGTTGAAGATATTTACCACCAACATTCTCCCCTCCCGTACCGGACGCATGATCGATTTCGGCGATATCTGGGAGGCGTTCCAAGTATTGGCGAAGTCAGGAGGACTCGGCGTTATCCATGCGGAGGACAATGACATCGTCATGCACATGTACGCGCAGTTGATCCGCGAAGGCCGGGTGGGCTTCGAGCACCTCGCCGATGTCCACAATCGCCTGTCGGAGGACCTGAGTTTCCGCCGCATCCTGCGGCTCGCCGAAAATGTCCCTGGCACTGCGCTTTACATGATGCATGTCTCGGCCGCTACTGGCGTCGCGGCCATTATCGAGGCGCGCCGCAAGGAGCTGCCGATATACGGCGAGACGCTGCACCAGTACCTGGGCTACACGGCCGAAGACTACAAGCGCCCCAACGGGCAAATCTATCATACCTATCCGTCGCTCAAATCTGCCGAAGATCAGCAGGCACTCTGGGACGCAACCACGCGAGGCGCGATCCATTGCATCGCCACCGACGAGCTGTGCTGTACGCTGAAGGACAAGACCGTCGGCAGCCGGATTGACGACACGACCGGCGGCAATTCGGGAGTCGAGCCGCGCCTTGGCGTGATGTATACGGAGATGGTCGTGCGCCGTGGATATAGCCTGTCGCGCTACGTTGACCTCGTCTCCAGCAACGCGGCGAGGATCATGGGCCTTTATCCTCGGAAGGGAGCAATCGCGGTCGGCAGCGATGCCGACATCACGATCCTCGATCCGACCCGGCGCGGCAAGATCACGGCATCCGATCTGCACGAGACAGACTATACACCTTGGGAGGGCCACGACATCTTCGCGTGGCCGGTCATGACAATGTTGCGCGGCAAGGTCATGGTTGAGAATGGACAGTATCTCGCCAGCCCTCGAGACGGCCGCTATCTCAAGCGCAAGATTGCGGCTGAGATCCGCAATGGAGCCGCGCTCTGATGTCAACGGCCCTGGAGCATCTGCACGAGCTCATGACCCAATCCCTCGTTGCCTGGCGGCTCACCGGCAGCGTTGACGACTTAAGTGATGGCGGGGTCCTGATATCCTGCCGGGAGCACACGATCCGCATCGAGCCGGCGTCACCTGATCTGCCGTTTCGATGGATTGTGATTGTCGACGGCCGCAGACGCGCGGCAATCTCGCTGGTGACGGTGTTGCGCCAGGTACGGGCGGTGCTCGACCCGGGCTACGCGACCCTGCGGGCGCGCATCGCGCCGTCTGCGCTGGTGTCGATATGATCGAGGCCCTCCTTCTCACCGGTTTCCTCGGAAGCGGCAAAACGACTTTACTCGCGCACCTGCTCCATCAACCGGAGTTCTCGCGAACCGCCGTGATCATCAACGAGTTCGGCGAGGTCGGCCTCGACCATGATTTGATCGAAGCAAGCGAGGAGAGCGTAGTCGAGCTGCAAACCGGATGTCTGTGCTGCAAGATCCGCAACGATCTCGCAACAACGCTCCACGAATTACTGCGGCGCCGAGATGAGGGGAGCATCACACCGTTCACCCGCGTGGCGATCGAGACCAGCGGGCTTGCCGATCCGGCGCCCATTCTGCAGACCCTGATGACCGATGCGACGATCGCGGGGCGTATCGTGTTGGCGGGTGTGTTGACGACCGTCGATGCCGTGAACGGCATCGATACGCTCGACCGTGAGGAGATTTCGGTAAAACAGGTCGCGCTGGCCGATCGCCTGATCCTGACCAAGACCGATCTTGCCGGCCCACTGCAACTCCCGTTGGTCCGTCGGCTGCGAGCCCTCAACCCGACCGCGCCGATGCTGTCGGCTCAACGGGGCCAAATCGACCCGGCCCGTCTGTTCGGGGGCGGCCTCTACGATCCTCTCGCCAAGTCTCGTGACATCCAATCGTGGCTAGGGGCGCAAACCATTTCGAGCGCTCACGCACATCGACGTCATGACGTCGATACCTATGCGATTGTGCGCCGAAACCCGATCCGCGCAGTGACGATGACGCTGTTTCTAGAGACGCTTTGCGAGCACTGCGGTCGAGATCTCCTGCGGCTCAAGGGCATCGTGAACATCCTGGAAAGCCCGGGCCGGCCTGCTGTCATCCACGGTGTACAGCACGTGTTTCATCCACCCGCATGGCTGGCGCGCTGGCCGTCCGATGATTGCCACAGCCGCATTGTTTTCATTACCCGCGGCGTCCCCCGCGCCTGGGTCATGGCACTGCTTGAAGCGCTCGATGCGGAAGTAACGGCGGTCTCGGTCACCCAGTAGCGACCTTTTTTGTCGTCGCCTCGATGGCGGGCTCTCATTTGTGACGGAGCGGCGGTTTTGGTGCTGCGCACACGGGCCACGTCACGCGACGGCGTGTTCACATTCGGGCCGGTGCAACTGTGCGCGGGTAATCCTTGGCGGCCGGCCGCGGCGTTAACGGTCACTCGGCCAACCAGCGCGGTTGCCCGGCCCCTTAAGGCGCAAGCGCGACCGCGAAGGCCGGGTGGTGGCTGGGCCAAGCGGAGCTTGCCGTCGAGCCGGGCCGCACGGCCCGCGCGAAGGGTCAAACCGACGACCCCCCGTCAATGATGCGAGGCTTGAATTGTTCAGGCCCGCGGTAGCATCCGACCTATTCGGCGCCTTGCACTCAATCCCGGTTCTTGCGAATCAAACGGAGCTGCCATCCCGAGGATTAACCCAAAACGCGCGCCGATGACAATCAATGCTTGTATGAACGCCTATATTCTCCCATTGGCGGTAATTGGCGATGGTCTCGCAGTTGCGCTCCTCGGCCCTAGTTGGCGCTTCTTGTTCTAGTCGCGTGTCCAAAATGCAACACCCCAAAATAATTCGCAACAGTTGGGGTTGGCCGCCACAGTTCCGTCCACGGACCAGCCACAATTGAAACTGGAGCGGCCGAGCTATGTGCGAACAATTCGGGTACTGCACGGATTCGGAGTTTCGCAATGTGCCCATTCTGCCGTGGAACGTTGAAGCTAATCCGCGCCGGCGGACCTTCAATGCCGAGTACCTACCAATGCCTCGATTGCCGGCAGGTCACGACAAACGAGAGCCAGGCTTGGAAGGAATCATACTTCGAGTGGCTCATGTCGAGGCCGAAATCAAAACGAGGCACCGTCCTTAGAGAGCGCCCGGCTTGACCTCGTTTGGTTGTCGCAACAATGATGCTCGCATCGGGCGCGTTTGATTGGGCGGCAGGAACCTAAAGCTCGGGTTTACGGGCCGGGCGGTGCATCGGGTGGTCGCTGAAGGCCGTTTGATTCCGCCAATCCGCGTGGCGGTGGTTCGACCATTAGAACGCCACCTTGTCGCCGCCCTTCAGCGACAGGATCCCCCGCGCGTCATCAGGGCTCGCGACCGCAAGCCCCAGCCCCTCGATGATCTGCCGCGCCTTGCGGACCTGCTCAGCGTTTGACCCGGCAAGTTTACCGGGGCCGATCCACAGCGAATCCTCCAGGCCAACCCGCACATTGCCGCCCATCGAGGCCGCCATGGCGGCAATCGGCATCTGGTTGCGCCCGGCGCCCAGCACCGACCAATGGTAATTTTCCCGGCCGAGCAAGCGGTCCGCAGTGCGACGCATGTGCAACACGTCCTCGGGATGGGTGCCGATGCCGCCCAGGATGCCAAACACCGACTGCACGAACAACGGCGGCTTGACGAGACCGCGCTCGAAGAAATGCGCCAGAGTGTAGAGGTGCCCGACGTCATAGCATTCAAATTCGAACCGGGTATCGTTGTTCTGGCATGTCTTCAGTACAAATTCGATGTCCCGGAAGGTGTTGCGAAAGATGAGGTCGCGGGTGCCCTCAAGGTAGGGCTCTTCCCAGTCGAACTTGAAGCTTTTGTAGCGGCCCAGCATCGGAAACAGCCCGAAGTTCATCGAGCCCATATTGAGGCTCGCGACCTCGGGCTTGAACACCTGGGCCGGCATCACGCGTTCCTCGACCCGCATTGTGGGCGAGCCGCCCGACGTCAAATTGATCACCGCGTTGCAGCGCTGCTTGATGATCGGCAGGAACGCCGCGAAAGCCTCCGGACGCTGATCGGGCTTTCCGGTCTTGGGATCGCGCGCATGCAGGTGAACGATCGCGGCGCCGGCCTCAACGGCCCCGATCGCGGCCTCGGCAATCTCATCGGGGGTGATCGGCAAATGGGGCGACATCGTCGGGGTGTGGATGGAGCCTGTCACCGCGCAGGTGATGATGACCTT
>JASHYD010001305.1 GCA_030043175.1 Xanthobacteraceae bacterium
GAGCCTCTGTCCAAGCCTAGCTCGCGCGACCGACGCTCGCTAATGTGTCGGCTGGATCGGGGGACGCGTCGGCCAAATTGGAGAGCGTGTCATGAGCGATACGAGAGGCGCGGCCTCATCGGTAGGGTTGGCTGCCGCGTTCCGCCACCCGGCTTCGGGTGCAGCTATGTATTGGTCTTTGAGCGCGGACCGACTTGACCGCTGGCCCTCGTGTGATCCGCTGATTGGTCTCAAACAGATTCACGCGTGGTTTCTCGGCATGACCCACAACCGGTTTTCCAATCGAGGGTCTCGATCGTTTCGCATCAATGCCTTCATCACCCCTGCAGTTCGTGAACGCATATGGCGCGCCGATCCAAGCTGTGATTGAGCACGGACCGGGCGAGCACCTTCAGGTCAAGCATTGATTGCTGTAGCTGCGGAGGGCGCTCCGCTCTTGCGGTACCACTGCTACCGAAGGGGCGAACTGCGTCGTAGCCGCGATGAAGCGGGGTATGGCGTGCCACCGATCCTTCCCGCCATCGCCGACGCAGTCTCCCGGCGCCGGTAGATAAAGGTACCGAAGAAGCCGACGTTATCGCCCTGCTCAATGACGTCACACACCCCAAATGCTTTGGTTTCCAAGTCTCGTCGATGCCTTGCATATCTAGACGATCGACTTCGGCCTTTGGTTGTCCGGTCTATTGCAAAAGGCCCTGAGATCGGGATTATGCTCGTTGAGCGATAGCTGGCCTCTCTTGTGTTGCCAATGAGCGCTGACGCGAGCGATGAGCGACGTTGTCCTAGCGTTTCATCGCGTTCCCCGCTGATGCTTCTTGGCTTTCTGAGAATTACTGCGGTAGAAGTGCCCCGTCGAGCTGACGCCGCGGTTTAAATTTTCGATAATGATGTCTTCGCATTCACCAGTCTGATTAACATGATGCTGCTGCTGAGCTCTGCAGCCTTTCCGCACCTTTGCGACTGCCGGTTCAGCAGCGCCGAGACCTGCCATGCTGATGGCGACTGCTATACCGATAACTCCGATACTGCGCAAAGTCTCCTCCTTGGGTTCGCGAGGCCAGCTCGAAATATAGGAACGCTCTCGCGCCCTTGCCAGAGGGCGAGGCTACAGGTGGACTTAGGACCGGGCGATATTGCACGACCCTCAGTGAGACTCCTACGCCGATTACGGCGTACCAAAAAGAGTACGGCGGCCATGACAGCGCGAATGCCGGTCTGACAACCACATTGACCCAAGTGACCTTTGGTCAATCGGCGTCTCGATCGGATGCATAAACGGCGACCCCGACCAACGGATCGACTGGATTTTCCCACGGCCGCCGCGCGATCATGGACTGCGCATCCACGTATCCGGCCTGCCAGCGGGCGTGGATCGCCGCCTTCGAGAAGTCAAAGTCGCGCATGTTGCTCTCATTGTCGATCGGCCGTGCATTTATCTCCAGCAGATGCATGACAGTAGCGCAGCCGTAAGCGGCGAGCGCTTTGGCCTCGGGGGTGTTTCTGCGTTTATCGGGTAGCATTTTGTACAGTTCGCGCACTACGTGGCGCATCCGATGAAGTTGAGCATGCCGTGCGATGTGGCTGCGGGACCGGCTGCCGAACAGAATATCTTTCTGGCGCATGAACACCTGGGCAATGGAGTCTGGTTCAGGGCTCCGCGTATGCCAGATCTGCACGGCAAAGACGACGGAGCTGCGCCGCGGGTTGTCGTCAAACACGACCTCAACTGGCGTATTCGAGTAAATGCCTCCATCCCAATAGGCTTCCCCGTCAAGTCGAACAGCCGGAAACGACGGCGGGATAGCGCTCGATCCCAGCACGTGATCTGGCCCGATCGCCCGCTCCCGGCTGTCAAAGTATCGCATCTGACCGCTTCGCACGTTCACGAGCCCCAGCGTCAATCTCGGCCTCCTGGAGTTGATAAGGTCGAAATCGATCAGTCTCGGCAACAACTCCTTGAGCGGATCAATGGAATACAAGGCAGCCTTTTCGATGCCGACTTTCGTGTCCACGCCCCATGCGACAGCCGGGTTGGGCGAAAAGAAGCCAGGCACGCCGGTCAACAATGTGGTGAGAGTGCCCCATGGGCCCGCAAAGCGGCCTCCGAGGCTCGACCAGAACTCTCGCAATCGCGCAAGTCGATCCACGACCTTGTTGCCGGCGATGATGGCGCCATTGATGGCGCCGATCGACGTGCCCACCACCCAATCAGGCTCGATGCCGGCTTCGTGCATCGCCTGGTAAGCACCCGCTTGATAGCACCCCGGCGCGCCGCCGCCTTGCATGACCAGCACGACTTGGCCCGGAAGCGATCGATGCCCTGAAGGGGTGGCGTTCCCAGCAGAATAGGCATCTTCACTTGCGGTCATAATGTAGTGTTCCATGCGAATTGAGGATCACCTCGACTTGCGCGTTCGGCTTTCCCGCCGTGGGATGCCGTAGTCCCGATAAAGCTCGGCGAAGTCCTCCGCTAGTTCATAACACAACGTGAGCTTGCGGGTCGACTCGTCCCACTTAGCATTGATGAACCCGCAAGTTTGGAGTTCCAAGGAAAACGGAGCTGGCCAGACAACGAGTTCGCTTGATTGTGCGGCCACACCGTCCAACAATCTGATGGAGCGTGCGATCTCGCCTGCTATTTCAAGCTTGCCCTTCGCCTCCCCATAAACCACGTTGATTATTGTCTTTGGCTGACCGGCAGCGCGCACATGGGGTTGGAGCACCACGCCCCAAGATTTAGCTGCTTTGCGATAATCTTCGTTGCAGCTTTGCTGGCGATCCTTCGGCAGTTTTGTCTCTTCTGCAAGGTCCTTGAATCTAATCGGGTCGGCGCCGATCATGTAGCACACGATTTGGTAGGCGCGCTGCTGATTAAGGCCGTGTTCATCGTAGTAGACGACGGGCTCGCCCTCTTTCTTGTCGCGCCGATCCGCCATGAACCACCCCTTTGCAGCCTCCGCCAACACGTGGTCCGAAAACTCCGATTTTATATTAATGAGTGTCAGACTGGCAAAAGCGTCCGCGGCATCTTCCTCTCTTCCAAGCACCGGCAACTCTAGTTCCCCAATGGTCGTATGGCCCAATTCGTGCAAGAGCACGAACAACATATTCCCAGATACGAATTCTGCGAGTTGCTCTCGGCGGTCTGGTGGAATGCCCTTCAGTCGCGATTGATTGCCGAATGTCCGGATCGCCTCATCGATACGAGTCCTAAATCTCTCGAAATCGGCAGGCGTCGGTTGCCCCGATGCCTCGGCAAGGCCAACGAAAATGAGCGGCAGCAGAAGCAACAGGCGAAGAGACGACCATTTTGTCACCGATGGATCACCATCGCAGGTCGTACTTCGCAATCGCGGACAATGCATCGGGATCCTCCTGGTACCTGGTTGGGAAATGCCTATGCTAACAAGCCATATGAAGTTGGTCATTGCGAAACCATGGTCCGAACAGACTGACCTGAGAGTCAAGCCGCTCGAGAGCGCTTTTCGCTCCTTAGATCGGAGAAACGGAGCGATTCCCAGGGACTTAAGAATGCGCTAGTTTACAGCACTGATTCGCTTTGGCCCGGGCAATGATGCCGAGACCGTATTCGCTGGACCTGCGTGAACGGGTGATTGAAGCTAGCTGGCGCATCGCGGCGCGAGACCGCGGAACAGCTTCGGCTTAGCGCGAGCGTGCGGGCGCACCGATACCGCGCAACCGGAAATATTGCACCCAAACCAAGCGGCGGATCTGTTGACGGCTGGCATCGAACGCACGCGCCGCTGGTGTCGCCGGAACTGACCCGCCTCCGCACCATCGAGAGTTTTCGCGAGCGGCTGCAGGCCGCACTCCCAAACGTTCGCGCTTCCGGCCCGCTTGGCGCGCCAAGAATTGAACCGGGCTTAAGCCCGGT
>JASHYD010001306.1 GCA_030043175.1 Xanthobacteraceae bacterium
ACCCGAGGGCGATGGAGCAAATGAACATCACAACAGTCGGGAGCGGTGTGTCAATCGCGTCGATGAAGTTCTTCATTCGGTCTATCTTTTGGTTCACTAACTAGTGACGGCTGGAAGCAACATCCCCCACACTTTATTTTGCGCGCTTATCATTATTGTGTATGTCGCTTCTCATGCCGAGCAGGTATCCCACAAGCGGCAGCAACGCATAGAACAGCAGGCCGATCTGACCGACGGAACCAACCGGAATTGTTGCCCGCAACTGGTCCCACATGCTATCGAAGCTTCCGCCAGAGGACGAATGATGCTGCCGGGTCGCGACGTAATAGGCAGGGATCACTCCCTAGCACCCCTCTCAACATCCGTCTGCCGCAGCCGCTCGAACGCGACGACGGCCATCTGCCAGCACAAGCGCTCTTTCGGATGTGTGGCGCAATGGAACCGGTACCCCTTCGGGACGCCATAGCCCATCAAACCATAGAAGTCGCGGGCCAGGGCATTGACTTCGGCGACGATCTCTTTGTCGATCATGGCTCTTTCCAAGCCTACGATAGCACACCTCGGAGGGCGCTAGGCGGAGGGATGAGACGCGTTGAAGTGGCGGCGGATTGTCGTGCGCTGGCACGAACCAAAGCATGAGCGCCCGGTGCGGGCGATATCGAGCTGGGTAAGACAAGCGGAACGGCTTTCGCACGATTTCCGGTCCAATCCTCACGTCTAACTGAGGAAGAGATTTCCGCAACCGTTCCGCTGCCGCAACCCAATAACCTGCCGCCCCCGACCGTCTCCGACATCGCTCGGGTGCCCTCCGCCGAGGTCTGAACCAGAATCCGCTTGGCGGACTGTTTGTCGCCGAAGGCTTCCCGCAGGTTCAGCGCGCCGAGCGCATGCGGCGCCACCGCCATCGACAAGGTGAGCGCAAGATGGCGGCGGCTATTTCACCGTCACGGCGTATTTCCAAACCACATCGCTGATCCCGCTCAAGAATTCGACCTCGAAGGTGTCGCTGCCAATGAAGCTTTCTTTCGACGTGTAGGTCACCCGCATTCCCGGGCTCGGTTTTAAGTTGCACGCATGGCGTTGATTGTTGTCTGCATAGTTCGCAAAGCCGGTCCCGGTCTCGACTTCAACCGTCCCGTTTTCCGGCTGCCTGATCACGCGCGCGTCGATTTCCCCGGCCGTGGAACAATCGGGATTTAGGTTGGTGAAGAATCCAACCAATCGCTTTTTACCCGTCGGCACGGATATGTTCGCCGTAGACGGCTGCTGCGCGAACACGTCCTGGCTCGCCCATGCAAGAGATAAAGCGGCGAGGATAATGGGGATGAACTTCGAACGTATCATTTGTAGCCTCGCGTGAGTTGGTCGGCTTGGTTCGCTCATCGATTGATCGAATGCCCCCCATTCTGTTGATGCAAATGCACCGCGCAGCGACGGCTGGACGGATCATGGCTGTCTCCCTCAACAAAACGAAAACGGCGTGTCGCATCGGCGACGAAAAGACAATGATCGTGCCGGCCGCCCGTGTGAATGGGCGTCCCCTCCAAGCAGATTGGAGGGACTCCGAGCCGATTCGAAGTAATCACCCAGGCCGACCTCAACGCGCGCACTACGTCGCGCTGGCGGCCGACAGGGTCCTCGGCCTCAAGGACAGCGAAACCGTGCGCGGTTTGCCGACACCGGTCGGTGCGCCGCGGCGGCTTCATCTGTGCCGCGATGACAGCAAGGAAGCGAGTTCCACCATCATCTGGCGGGACGGCGCCGTGCAGATCGCAGGGCGGGTGATTCCAGCAATCCTCGATCCGGCCGGCGCATGGCAGAGCGATACGCTCAAAGCGAAAACCAAGTATTTATCATCCGTCGAGACATCCGCGGCCGTGAGCGCTGGTATGTCCAACTTGTTCAGGAAGGCCTGACGCCGCTGCGTCGGGAGACGAAGCGCGGCGCTGTCGGTCCTAATCTCGATCGCCGCTGTGGCGCAGACCGAGGCCATTTTCGAGCAGTTCTGCCCATCGCACGGCGAGAGCCGGGAGCGATGCCTTGCGACCGAACGCAAGCGCAGTCACGGTGAGCTTGCCAACCGCATCCTTGGTAACGGCACCACGGGAGCCGGCCGGCTGATGGGACGCCGCCCAACCCTGCTTTCGGTTAGTGCGAGGCGTTTCCTTGAGGAACGACCGATTGCAGCGGGCGTTATGTCCTAGCAATGACTCAAGCGTCTGCTCAGCCGCTCGCTTTCATTGCAAAGCATCCTTCTCAAGCCCCGTGTACCGGCGAGAAAAACCATCATGGCCACGACAGTCGTCATCACCGGCGCGAGCGCGGGAATAGGGCGAGCGGTGGCGCTTGAGTTCGCGCGCACAGGCTGCAACGTTGCGCTGATGGCGCGCGGCGTCGAGCGCCTGGAAAGCGCGGCGCGACAGGCTCGACAGTGCGGAGCGCAAGCATTGGTGGTCCCGGTGGACGTGGCCGATGCCGACGCCCTCGATGCGGCCGCCGCGCGCGTCGAAACCGTGCTCGGTCCCATTGACGTGTGGATCAATAACGCAATGGCCACGATTTTTGCGGCCGCGCATGCGACCAGGTCCGATGAGTTCCGCCGCGTCACCGAGGTGACTTATCTCGGCCAGGTTCACGGAACTTTGGCGGCGCTCAGGCGCATGCGCCGGCGAAATCGCGGGACAATCGTACAGATCGGTTCGGCCCTGAGTTATCGCGCGATGCCGCTTCAATCCGCTTATTGCGCGGCAAAATTTGCCGCGCGGGGCTTTACCGATGCCTTGCGATTGGAGCTTGCGCGCGAGCGCAGCCGGATCCGTCTCACGATGGTTCACCTGCCTGCCGTCAACACGCCCCAGTTCGATTGGGCGCGCAGCCGTATGGCCGAGAAGGCGCGGCCGATTCCACCGATATTCCAGCCCGAAGCGATCGCCCCCGAGGTTGTGCGGGCGGCACGACAAGCGCCGCGCGAGGTTTGGATAGGGCATTCGACCGCAAAGGCGATCGTCGGGGCGATGCTCATTCCGGAAATGGGCGAGCGCTTCCTTCCACGACAAGACAATGACGGAACCTTCACCGAAGCGCGCGCCGCCACCCATGCCGACAATCTTTTTTCCCCGCCTCCGGGCGACCCAGGGGCGCGTGGCCGCTTCGACAACCAAGCCTGCGCAAAAGCGGTGGCATTCGAGCCGGCTTTCCTGCGCAGCGGAGGGCTGTTCCTCGTTCTCGTATCGATCGCCGGAGCTTTCATCGCCGGAGCTTTCGTTGTCGGCCAACTCATCGACGAGCAGCACGCGCGCCATCGCCGGGGCGGTGTCGGCCGTCATCCGGGGTGGGAACCAGCGCCGCTTCATGGGACTCGCAGGCACGACAGGCACGGGCCCGAAGCCTCCTCCCTGCCGTCCCCGGCGAGCCGGACGGCTTAGCAGAGCCAACCGCCTTTGCCTTGTGATACCTCGTCCATCGAACCGGCGAGCGCCGACGCAAGTCGGCGGGGGAATGCGCGTGACTTGCTCTGCGGTTCCCTTCCGTTGCCTGCCGATGCTTTCCCTCAAAAAAAAATCGAATGGAGCACGCCGAGCGATGCTGAGGACCCAATGTCTGGCGCGTTTCGCGATCTCTATAGCGCGGCAACCGCGCATTGAGGCTTACCAGCGCCGCGGCATGAGCCTGCAATACGGCAACCGGCGGCTTCGCAGGCAAAGCTGCGGCGACCCGCTGGCTTAACGCCTCAAGGCAACGGCCGTCAGCCGCCGCCTCGCCTCACTGACCGCGGCAAGCCCAGACAGATCGTTGAGCCAAGCTGCATCGGCCGCCCAATCACCGTCTCGGTTTGTGCCCCAATCGAAATGTGCAAAGATTGATTTGGTTCAGAGCTCAAAATCATTCGCGGCAATTCTCGTTTGCATCGATAAACGATACCACTGGGGAGGGTACACGCATGATCAAGATTTTCCCAATCTCCGTCATCTGCGGCCTTGCCGCTTTCGCCCTCCCCTTTAACGCGTCGGCACAAACCTGCGCGACGGGGCCGATGACGGTGCAGATCCTTGGGTCTGGTGGCCCTGTCGTCAATCCCGAACGGGCGTCGGCGGGTTATCTGCTATGGGTCGACGGTCGGGCGAGAATGCTCCTCGACGCCGGTGGCGGGACCTATCTGCGCTTCGGCCAGTCTCGTGCGAAGCTGAGCGATCTCGCGCTGGTCGGCATCAGCCATCTGCATCCCGACCACGTCTCCGATCTGCCGGCGCTGCTGTGGACGAGCCGTCAACAGCGCGCGGAGCCGCTGCCCATCGTGGGGCCGTCCGGCAATAGTGCAGGCAGTCCGGCCGGCAATGACGTGGCGCCAGATTTTTCGACGTTTCTCGCGCGCCTGTTCGATGAGAAGAACGGCGCCTTTGAGGTGCTGGGCGCAACCCTCGGCGCGCCACGCGGCAACGGCGTGCGTCTTGATGTCAGCGTCGTCGACGTAACGAAGGCTGAACCTTCGGTCGTCTTCAAAGGGCCCGATCTGACGGTGACCGCGTTCGGCATACCCCATGCGAACATGCCGACGCTCGCCTACCGCGCCGAAACGCCGGCAGGGTCGGTCGTCTTCAGTTCCGATCAAAACGGCACCAATCCGAAATTCGTCGACTTCGCCAGAAACGCCGATGTGCTCATCATGCATCTCGCCGTCGCGGCTGGCGCCACGAGCCCTCTTCATGCGGCACCTGCGGTCGTCGGGCGCATCGCGCGCGAGGCGGGCGTGCGGCGTCTCATCGTCAGCCACATCGGCCAGTTCGACCTCGACGCGGCGATCAGCGAACTCAAGCAGTCCTACACGGGTCCGCTGACCGTCGGGGCTGACCTGCAGTGCACGCCGATCGCGCGATGACCGCAGTTGTGCGCTTGGCGCGCCCGCGAACTACCGTAGCCCGGGCGGTCAGCGGCGCGTGGGGAACGGCATCGCCGCATTGATCGCGGCGACCGCAGATTTCGCGGTTCACGCAATCTCTCCTGCGCGGCGCGGACGTAATGGCAAAATATTGACCAAAATAGCGCCGACTTCGGGCTGGAAGGAGGCGACATGCGGATATTGGTTCGGCTATTGACACAGCAGCAACCCTGCATCTCTATGCTTGCGAAGCCAAGACCACCCGGTGACCGGGCGCATCGGCGAAAACCAACAACCGGGGCGGGCGGTCGAATGCCGCGACGAGCTGATTGGCGACCGCCGCCACGGAGCGCCGTGATCGCTCGCAACCGTGGGGAGGACACA
>JASHYD010001307.1 GCA_030043175.1 Xanthobacteraceae bacterium
TTACGACGTTACCCGATGACGTCGGCGACGTTCGTCACTTCTCCGGTATTCGAACTGTCATAACCGGGGATCTCCTTAACGAGAGCAGCAAAGTCATCCGATTTGATGACTCCCACGATCGCCTCGACGTCGGTGCGCTCGACGGTCTCGCGCTTGCCGAGCAGATAATAATCTTCGACAAACAACGGAATGAAATCGAGCCTCAACCTGCGCGCCGCGGCTTCGATGCCAATGCCGGCGTCTGCAACGCCGCTGGCGATGGCCGCCGCCACGGCGAGGTGCGTGAATTCCTCCGTGTAGTAGCCCTTGATCTGGGCACGATCGATGCCTTGCTCTTGCAACATGTGCTCCAGGGCCAAGCGGGTGCCGGAACCGCGTTGGCGGTTGATGAAGCGGGCGTCACGTGCCACCACGTCCTGCAACACGGCGATGCCGAGCGGGTTGCCGGCGGCAACGATCAGACCCTGGTTACGGCGAACGAAGTGAACCAGCCGTTGCGCGCGCGGCTTCAGCCACGGCTCGTATTTGCGCAGGATTTCACGGCCAAGCGCGCCTTGCGGAATATGGAAGCCGGCGAGCTCGCAGCGGCCCTTGCAGAGCGCCACCACACTGTCGAGGCTGCCGACGAAGCGGACATCGAGCTTCGGTCCGGGCCTGGTGCGCAGGAATTCGCGTAGTTCCGCAAGCACGAGATCGTGGCTTGCGAACATCGTCAGCGCCGGGTTCGGCTCATTGAGGATTTCATTGAGCTCCCGCTCGACCTCCGAAGCCGCGCTTTCCAGATGTGGCGTCAGTCGCGCGCTGATGCGCTCGTGGATCCAAAGCAGCCGCTCGCCCAGCGCGGTGAGCTGTGTGCCGCGGCCCTGTTCCTTGGTGACGAGCGGCTTACCCATGCGTTCGGACCAGGCGCTGATCAGACCCCAGGCTTGCCGATACGGCATTCCGACCTGCTCGGTCGCGGCCGTCAGCTTGCCGGTGCACTTGATGGCGTCCAGGAGCGCGAACAATTCTGGTTCAACCGATCTCCTCGGTTGCTGCCCGGCCTTCCAGACCAATTCGAGATCAAGCGTAGGCCGTGTGTCGATCATATGCGAATATTAGCATATTGAAGCAGCGTCCTCATTAAATTTAAAAAGAGCAAACGCATCCGCTCTATATATGCTTTATTTCGCATATTTAAATGAGAGTCGGAATGGGAGAACAGAAAACAGTGACCTCGCACGCGCCGTGGGACGTCGACGCTGCCCGCTCCATCATCGCCGAAAAGCAGGCGATGCCGGGCGCATTGCTCCCGATCCTGCATGCCTTGCAAGAGGAATTCGGCTACATCGACCAGGCAGCCGAGCCGCTGATCGCC
Source organism: Xanthobacteraceae bacterium (assembly GCA_030043175.1). The sequence goes on from JASHYD010001307.1 coordinate 1,358, forward strand.
GAAATTTTGAACCTAACGCGCGCCGAAGTGCACGGCGTCGTCACATTTTACGACGACTTTCGCCGCACTCCACCCGGCCGGCACGTGCTTAAGCTTTGCTGCGCTGAGGCTTGCCAGGCGATGGGTGGTGACGCGCTTACCCACTATGCCGAGCAAAAGACCGGGATTGCGCTCGGCAATACCAGCGGCGGTATCAGCCTGGAGCCGGTCTATTGCCTCGGCCTGTGCGCCGTTGCGCCGTCTGCGATGTTCGACGGCCGCGTCATCGGCCGGCTCGACACAAGCAAGCTTGATGCGCTGGTAGCGGAGCCCGACCGATGAAGCTTCGCCTGTTCGTTCCAGGAGATGCCGGGGCCGTCGCGGTGGGCGCCGACGAGGTTACAAGCGCGCTCCAAGCCGCTGCGGTTCGCCGCTCTGCTGAGATCGAAATCGTGCGGACCGGCTCACGCGGCCTTTATTGGCTTGAACCGATGGTCGAGGTGGCGGCTGAAGGGGCGCGCGTCGCCTATGGTCCGGTCGCCGCAGCAGATGCCGAGAGCGTACTGGACGCGGCACTTGGCGGCAACCGCGGCCACCCACTTTACCTCGGTAAGCCGCAGCAGATTGCATTCCTCGCCAACCAAACACGGTTGACCTTTGCGCGCTGCGGCATTGTCGACCCGCGCTCACTCGACGATTACCGCGCCCATGATGGCTACAAGGGTCTCGTACACGCGCTGCAGATGCACCCCACGGCGGTGGTCGAGGAGGTCGCGCAGTCCGGCCTGCGCGGCCGGGGCGGCGCCGGCTTCCCGACGGGCATCAAGTGGAAGACCGTGGCTGATGCCGCCGCGGACCGCAAATACATTGTCTGCAACGCCGACGAAGGCGACAGCGGCACCTTTGCCGACCGCATGATCATGGAAGGCGATCCGTTCGTGCTGCTCGAGGGCATGACAATTGCCGGCATCGCGGTCGGCGCATCGTACGGCTACATTTACGTCCGTTCGGAATATCCCCACGCGATCGCCGTCCTAAACGACGCCATCCGAGTGGCGCGGCGCGGCGGTATGCTCGGCCGCAACATCGCGCGATCACCGCTGGTGTTCGACATTGAAGTGCGGGTCGGCGCCGGCGCTTATGTGTGCGGCGAGGAAACCTCCCTGCTCGACAGCCTCGAAGGCAAGCGCGGAGTTGTGCGTGCCAAGCCGCCATTGCCGGCACACAAGGGCCTGTTCGGCCAGCCGACCGTTATCAACAACGTGCTATCGCTCGCTTCGGTCCCGATCATTCTAGAGAAGGGCGGCGCATTCTATCGCGATTTCGGCATGGGCCGGTCGCGCGGCACCATGCCGATCCAGCTCGCGGGCAACATCAAATATCCCGGCCTCTACGAGACGGCGTTCGGCGTAACGCTCGGCGAGCTTGTCGAGAAAATTGGCGGCGGCACGGCGTCCGGCCGTCCGGTGCGCGCCGTGCAAGTCGGCGGTCCGCTCGGTGCGTACTTTCCGCGCTCGATGTTTGATCTGCCGTTCGACTACGAGGCCTTCGCAAAGGCCGACGGCCTGATCGGCCATGGCGGCATCGTCGTGTTCGATGACTCAGTCGACATGGCAAAGCAGGCGCGCTTCGCCATGGAGTTTTGCTCGATCGAATCTTGCGGCAAGTGCACGCCGTGCCGCGTCGGTGCAACGCGCGGTGTCGAAGTCATCGACCGGATCATCCGCGACGAGAACCGGGCCGCCAACCTGGCGCTACTCGAGGACCTCTGCCACACCATGAAATTCGGCTCGCTTTGCGCGCTCGGCGGTTTCACGCCGTATCCGGTGATGAGCGCGCTCACCCATTTCCCGGAAGATTTCGGCGCGGAGCGCAATAAGCTCCAGGCTGCGGAATAGGAGACACGCCATGTCGCTCGTGCACGAGGTCGATTACGGCACGCCGCGCTCCAGGGCCGCGAAAGCGGTCACGCTCACCATCGACGGCCAGAAGGTCACAGTGCCCGAGGGCACCTCGATCATGCGCGCCGCAATGGAGATGGGAACACAAATCCCCAAGCTTTGCGCGACCGATATGGTTGAAGCCTTCGGCTCCTGCCGCCTTTGCCTCGTCGAGATCGAGGGCCGCGCCGGTACACCCGCTTCTTGCACCACCGCAGTTGCGCCCGGCATGGTCGTGAAGACGCAGACCGATCGGCTGAAAAAACTCCGCAACGGCGTCATGGAGCTCTACATCTCGGACCACCCGCTCGATTGCCTGACCTGCTCGGCGAATGGCGACTGCGAGCTGCAGGACATGGCGGGCGCAGTAGGGCTGCGCGACGTTCGCTACGGCTATCAGGGCGAGAACCACGTGTTCGCCAAGTCAGGTGCCGCTGTCAATCTGAACTGGCTGCCGAAAGATGAGTCGAATCCATATTTCACCTACGACCCGTCGAAGTGCATCGTCTGCTCCCGCTGCGTACGCGCGTGCGAGGAGGTGCAGGGAACCTTCGCCCTGACCATCGCCGGCCGTGGCTTCGACAGCCGCGTCTCTGCTGGCATGCAGGAAAGCTTCCTCGGCTCGGAATGCGTCTCCTGCGGGGCCTGCGTGCAGGCCTGTCCCACCGCGACGCTGAACGAGAAGAAGGTGATCGAGATCGGCAAGCCTGAACATTCGGTCGTCACTACCTGCGCCTATTGCGGTGTCGGCTGTTCGTTCAAGGCCGAGATGCGCGGCGAGGAGCTGGTCCGTATGGTGCCTTACAAGGACGGCGAGGCGAACCGCGGCCATTCCTGCGTGAAAGGCCGTTTCGCCTGGGGCTATGCGACCCACAGGGAGCGCATCCTGAAGCCCATGGTCCGCGCCAAGGTCAGCGATCCTTGGAAGGAGGTGAGCTGGGAGGAGGCGATCAATCACGCGGCTTGCGAGTTCAAGCGCATTCAGGCGAACTACGGCAAGGACGCCGTCGGCGGCATCACCTCGTCGCGCTGCACCAATGAGGAGACGTTTCTCGTGCAGAAGCTGATCCGCGCCGGCTTCGGCAACAACAACGTCGACACCTGTGCGCGGGTCTGCCATTCGCCGACCGGCTACGGGCTTGGTCAGACCTACGGCACCTCGGCCGGCACGCAGAACTTCGACTCGGTCGAGGACACTGACGTCATCATCGTGATCGGCGCCAATCCCGCGGCGGCGCATCCGGTGTTCGCCTCGCGCATGAAGAAGCGATTGCGTCAGGGCGCCAAGCTCATCGTCATCGACCCGCGTCGCACTGAGATGGTGCAGTCGGCGCATATCGAGGCTGCCTATCATCTGCCGCTGTTGCCTGGCACCAACGTCGCGATCCTGAGTGCGCTGGCGCACATCATCATCACCGAAGGACTGCAAGACGAAAAATTCATCCGCGAACGCTGCGACTGGGATGAGTTCCAGCATTGGGCCGAGTTCGTGTCCCTGCCGCAAAATTCGCCGGAAGCTGTCGCTAAAATCTCCGGCGTTCCGGCGGAATCGATCCGGGGTGCGGCCCGGCTGTTCGCTACCGGCGGCAATGGCTCGATCTACTACGGGCTTGGCGTCACCGAGCACAGCCAGGGGACGACGGCGGTGATGGCGATCGCCAATCTTGCGATGTGCACCGGCAACATCGGCCGTCCGGGCGTGGGCGTAAACCCGCTGCGCGGCCAGAATAACGTGCAGGGCTCATGCGACATGGGCTCGTTCCCGCACGAGCTCTCCGGCTACCGGCACGTCTCGCTTGATGAGCCGCGCCAGCTCTTCGAAAAAGACTGGGGCGTGGCGCTCGACAAGGAGCCAGGGCTTCGTATCCCCAACATGCTCGACGCCGCAGTCGAGGGCAGCTTCAAAGGCATCTACATCCAGGGCGAGGACATCCTTCAGTCCGATCCCGACACCAAACACGTGTCGGCGGGGCTCGAAGCGATGGAATGCGTTGTCGTGCAGGACCTGTTCCTCAACGAGACCGCGCGCTTCGCCCACGTCTTCCTCCCGGGTTCCACGTTCCTAGAGAAGGACGGCACGTTCACCAATGCGGAGCGCCGCATCCAGCGCGTCCGTAAAGTGATGTCGCCCAAGAACGGCTACGCCGACTGGGAAATCACGGTGCTGCTCGCCAAGGCGCTGGGCTACAAGATGCACTACGACCATCCCTCCCAGATCATGGACGAGATCGCGCGGCTAACGCCCGGCTTCGCCAACGTGTCCTACGACATGCTGGAAAAGCGTGGTTCGGTGCAGTGGCCCTGCAACGACAAGGCGCCGGAAGGGTCGCCGATCATGCACATCAACGGCTTCGTGCGCGGAAAAGGCAAATTCATCATCACCGAATACATCCCGACCGATGAGAAGACGGGGCCACGCTTCCCATTGCTACTCACGACTGGCCGGATTCTCTCGCAATACAACGTCGGCGCTCAGACGCGGCGCACCGCCAATTCAGTGTGGCACGCGGAGGACCGGCTGGAAATCCACCCGCACGATGCCGAGCAACGCGGTGTGCGGGACGGCGACTGGGTCAGGCTCGCTAGTCGCTCAGGCGAAACGACGCTGCGCGCACTGATCACCGACCGTGTGGCACCTGGTGTTGTCTATACGACGTTCCATCACCCGGACACGCAAGCCAACGTCATCACCACGGATTTTTCGGATTGGGCGACCAACTGCCCGGAATACAAGGTGACGGCGGTGCAGATTTCGCCGTCCAACGGCCCGTCGCGCTGGCAAGAGGATTACGAGGAGTTTTCCCGAGAGAGCCGCCGGATCGCTCCTGCGGAGGCGGCGGAGTAACGTTGTGCTTGATCCAATCCACCGCGTTGAACGCAAGGCTTGGCGCGCCGGCGGGTTCGCCGGCGGTAAGCGTGCGATCCCGGAGGAGACCGCTGTCGCCTTCACCTACAATGGGACGTCCTACGCCGTGATGATGGCGACGCCCCAGGATTTGGAGGACTTCGCTTACGGCTTTAGCTTGACCGAAGGCATCATCGCGTCACCAGACGAGATCGAGTCGGTTGAGATCGTCGAGGAACCGATCGGCATCGAGCTGCGGATGCGGCTGGCGGAGCCTCACGCCACGGTGTTTCGCGAGCGCCGGCGTTTTCTTGCCGGCCCGACCGGATGCGGCTTGTGCGGAATCGAATCGCTGGGCGAGGCAATGCGCACGCCGGCCATGGTCGCCGACCCCAGCGGCGCCACCCCGCAGGACATCGCGATGGCCCTGGACGCGCTTGATGGAAGGCAGGCGATCAATCAGACCACACGCGCAACGCACGCAGCGGCGTATTATCGTCGCGGCGACGGATTGGTCGCGTTGCGCGAGGACGTCGGCCGCCACAATGCGCTGGACAAACTTGCAGGCGCGTTGGCACGCAAAGGCATCACCGGCTCCGGCGGGCTCGGCATCCTGACGAGCCGCCTATCTGTGGAACTGGTGCAGAAGGCCGCCGCGATCGGCATACCAATTTTGGTGGCAGTGTCGGCGCCGACAGCTCTCGCCGTACGCACCGCAGAGGCGTGCGGCATCACCCTGGTGGCGATCGCGCGCGACGACGGCTTTGAGGTCTTCACCCACCCGAAACGCATCAAGGAACCGCACAGTGCCCATGTCCCAGCCTGATAATTCCGCGCACGGCGCGCCGCAGAAGTTGGTCTACATGGCCAACCAGATCGGCAAGTTCTTCACGGCGCAGGACACGGCAACGGCGTCTGCGAAGATCGCCGAGCACATCACCAAATTTTGGGACCCCCGTATGCGCACGGCCATCATCGCCCATCTCGACGCTGGCGGCGCCGGGCTCGACCCGGCATCGCGCCAAGCAGTTACGGCGCTGCGAGTCCTGGCAAATTCTTCCTGACCAAGTTTTTACCCCGCCAATGTGATCCTATGATCCTCTCAAGCTACTCGGTGTGCGGCTCATGGGCCGGCGTGGCGGGGCTGCTCGCGGGTTCGCCTTCTGCTGAGTTCTTGTCAATATCGATGCCCGTGATGGCAGCGTCGCGATTGATTGGTCGGACATCGCGGTGCTCGTTTGAACTCCGCCCACCCCAGCATTACTTGCCGGTGGGGCAGGAGCGCGGCCGGACCATTCCATTAAAAGACCTCCAGGCGAGCCTGAACCCGCCGCGGGTGCGCAGCGAAGGGCAGTGCACCTTCAGAAAGCAATCGTTGGCATCCATAGGGGCCGCGATGTGCAAAAATGGAGCGATGATCGGGCAAGACGCAGCGCCGCACGCCGATCAATCTCGGCCGTTGCGATTTGCTACCCGGCGCATCCTGATTCCGGCAAGCTGCACCGCCTGCTGCAGACGCGATCGCGTGCCGCGTCAAGCGTGAGGTTGGCGATGGATCGCCCGTTAGCTGCCGCACTCGGCATTGTCGCAAATGCCAGGGCGCGGCAGCGTGCGAGTGGCGTGGCACCCGCGTCGGGCGAGTTACTCCTTCGGCCGAAAGTCCTGATCCGGAAACATCGATTCCTTGGGGTCCTGGATGACCACCGGAGTCTGCAGCGCGGCCTGATGGCAGGCGTTGCAGGCATTGGTCAAATGGCCATAGTACTCGGCAAACTTGGCTTCATCCTTGTTCTTGACGGCGATGTCGAGCTCGAACAGGGGGTCCCTTACGATGGTCTCGACGAGTTCCACGATCCGCTGCTGGCGCCACTGCGGCCACTGGAGCGACAGGCGATCAAACGCATCCGACAATTGCTTTAGTTCGTACGCCGCAAAGACCCAGTTCTTTTCGCGGCCCGCGAAGGCAAGCTTGACGTGACGCGGCTGAATGGTGGTGCTCATGAGGTCAGCGAGGCTCGGGTGGTAAGCGGGCGGCGCGTTGGATGGCGTTTGGGCGCCGACGATCGATGGCAGAAGAGCCGCTGATGCCGCGAGTGCGGCCATAACAAACCAAGTCCTTGTCATGTGAGACTCCTTTAGTTTCATGAAGGTATGACCGGTAACTTGAGCTGCTGCTTGAATCGGCAGTCAGGGCGCCCTCCGGTCGAGAACCGCCGCGCGTCAGCATATCCTGGGTCACTTCAGAAAACGGAAGCTGCAACCGCTGACAACTCAATGTCAATCCCGCGACCCTCCGACTGTGAAGGCGGCAAACGTATGGCAGGAGCAGCGGCGGCCAAGTGACAAACAGGCCGATGATAGAACCGCGCGTTCATTTGGCATGGCCCAGCCCCTGTAGGATTTCAGCTCCTGATGAGCGTATGTGCAAGAGCGCGCCGGGTCCGCCCCACCCGAGCTTATGGGCCGGGGCAACCGCAAACGGCGGTTGCAACCACACCGACGCCCCGCTTGGGACCGCCCACCTACGGCGGTCTTGCAGGACAGCTTTGGTTCTCGGGCGACTATCGAAAGTAAAGAGCGTGTTGCCGAGCCGGAACGGGCCTCCTCGAAAGTGGTGCTGCCGCCGTGGCCCGGCGCCGCTGACGGAAGCGGCGCCGCTGACGGAAGCAATGGGCCCAGGCTGGGAAAACGCGCTTGGACGAAATCCATCGAGAATCGTTTTTCTCGGCTTTTGGCCTTTGACGCCGTGTGGTCGGCGCCTGGTCGCTTCTGCGGCTCTCACGTTGTCACGGAAATTCGACCGTCCAGGACAGGTTGCGAGTTTTTGCCACAGCTTGGCCCAATAAGGGACATTGGCGCAAGCAAATAACGCCGCCGCCAAAAGCGCCTCCCGGCTGATCAGCCACTCGAGAAGGCGCCCCGCTGGCCCGCACTGCTCCGCTTTCGAGCACGATCCAAGCACGTGCTTTCGCTCCAGGGCGGAAACCAATTGATATCCGCGCCACGACCATCGGGTCGATCGGCTCGCCTCAGGTCCGGCCGCTGATGGCCGGCAGCCGTTAGCAATATGCCGACCGCGCCCGTGGGCGCACAAGGCCTCACTCGATGGATACCGCGTCGCTTGAGGGTATCAAGATTCCGGATCGCAGGTGTGAGACCGCACGGCTAATCGATCGGGGCAATGGCCCGGTTCGCAATCGGTCGAGCCGCTCGCTTAAAGCTCGTGCAAAAACTCGATCATCGCCGCGTTGACCTCCGACGCGCGCTCCTGCTGGGTCCAGTGACCGCAATCCGAGAGCATGACCTTGCCGCGCAATTGCGGCACGTCGTTTGCCAAGTTGGCGATAACCTGATCCATAAACGCGACCACCAAATCACGATCGCCAGCCATATAAAGCGCCGGCACTGTCACCTTCGTGCCGGCGAACGGGGCCAACAGTTCCCAATTTCGATCAATGTTGCGGTACCAGTTGAGACCGCCACGAAATCCGGTGCGCTCGAACTCGCCGACGTAGAAATCGATGTCGCCTTCGCTGAGCCACGCCGGCAGGGCCGCGGGGCTAGGGATCCGAGTAAGAAAGCCGCCTGAGCGCGCCACCATCCCGACCGGACCGCTGGGTGGCGCGCCGCGTGGAACATTTCCTAATATTTTGACGAAGGTCTGCCGCACTTCGCGCTCCAATTCCGCCTCCGCCTCACCCGGGTGTTGAAAATACAGTTGGTAGAACATTGCATCCTCACTGCGCGGCATGACCGAGGTTGGTGCGACCGGTCCGCGAGGCCGGAACGGGACACTCAGACCAATCACCGCGCGAAAGCGATCAGGTCGCAGCAAGGCCGCGTACCATGCCACTGCCGCGCCCCAATCATGCCCCGCGATCACGGCTTGTCCGGCGCCAAGCGCATCAAGGAGTCCCACCATGTCGCCGACGAGATGCAACAAGGTGTACTGGTCGATCGCCTCCGGTCGGCCGGACCGACCGTAACCGCGCATGTCTGGAGCGACGGCGTGGAATCCGGCCGCCGACAACGCCGTGAGCTGGTGGCGCCACGAATACCAGCTCTCCGGAAAGCCGTGGCACAAGACGACCAGCGGCCCTTTCCCTTGCTCGGCAATGTGGAGGTTGATGCCGTTCGCCTCGACCATGCGATGCGCGACGGCGCTGCCTTGTCCGTACTGCTCCAACTTTAAGACGGCATCACCGGGCGCGGCTCCGAGCACCGCCATGAATTCGCGCGGTTGCATCTGCGCTGTCCTCGCTCTGTCAGAGTGAACTTATCGCGGTAAAGGCCGCAAGCGAGCCGGGTCAACGCGATTGCGTTTAGTGTCGTGCGTTGCGGCCCGACGCTAACTTGCTGTCTCCCCTGTCCGTTTAGGCAAGCTGCGCTGCCGCCTTCTAAGGTTGCAACGATTTCTCAGCATCGCTTCTCGGGCGATACCAATCCCCACCTGGGCGCACATTCGTGCCCGACACCGAGCGCTGTCGTTCAGGTCTCGTAGCGATCTCGGCAATCAGCTTCTTCACCATGGAGCGTCCGAAGGACTTGTAATCCTCCGCCGCCATCACGAACGATCCGGCGCCCCCGATCACGTTGTCGCGGTAGTATTTCTCGATGCCTCCCGCGGGATTAGTGTGTCGCGGATTTGGGGCTAATTCGATATCAGTCAGAATCACGAGACCGTTGATGACGATGCCTCTGGCAACGGCCTGATCACGAAAAAATTGCACGTCAGGACCAGCATTGTTGGTGCCATCGCCCGACACGTCGATGGCTCGGCGTTCGGCGTCGAACGGCGCTCTGGCGAGCTGAGCGGCCGCGAAATTGATGGCGGCGCCAATCGAGGTGCTGTTGTAGAACGATCGGCGCGCTTGGGAGATCAGATCGCCAAAGCGTGACGCGGTGGCAAAGCCGTCGATGATCGTCCAGTCGATTACGAGCTTTTGCTCGAACGGGCCAGACCAATCGATGAACGACAATGCGATCTTCTGGTGGGGACCCGATTTGATCGCATTGAGTACCTGGGGGTCGGAAATTGCGGCAGCATAACCTTGACGCTGCAGCAAAAACTTCGCCTGATCCATGCTGCGCGACACGTCCATTGCCAATACAAGAAGCAGGTCGGTCTGCTCGGCCCCACGAGCGATCGGAATTTGCAGTGCGAGCAGGGTTACTAACGTCAGCACGCATCGAAAAATCCGCATCATGGTTGTCCTCCCGATTGTCGCATACCGCCAGTACGGAGAACTCAGCGCCAAACCCCGAAATCTCGCTCAAGCCCACTCAAATTGATCCGGCGGCTTGCGGAACAAGCCGCCGCGGAAGCCGGCGGTGGTTGACAGATGCGATCACGTCCTCCCCTTATACCACTTCGCGGCGACTGATCTTCCTGGTGCTGGCAACGCAGCGTCAGCATCTGCCGGATTGGCGGCGTCGCAAGTCGATTCGCCGGCCATCGAGCATCGGCTATCGCAGCGCGAATCTTGAGACGGCAGGGGCACTGGGCCGGTCCACGCAACAGGGCGAGCCACATCGGCATCGCCTGAACTAGCCGCCGGGCTCACATCGATCCGTCTCATTTTCAAAATTACTCCGCTGCCCCGGTTTAAAGGATTCTGATCATACTCCGCACAACGCCCTCGCATAATTGATCAGTCATCAAAGATCTCACGTTTCGAGTCTGATAAGATCAGCTTCCCGGTTAATTGCTTGCTTCCAGACTCCAAAAGCACCTCCTTATTATTAACATCGAGCATGAACCATTCACCGCGCATCACAGGCGCGAGCTGGCTTGCTCGATAATTAACCCTGTTGTACGAAGTCGCCTACGTTCAAAACCTAAACATCGTCATTTGGGCGTGTATAAGGCTTTCTTTCACGTTACGAACGTCTTATAACTGCGTCGGTTTTGACAAGTCCGCTCTGGAGGATCTTAAGTGAACCTGAACTCAATGTCGATTGCTGAACTGTCGAAGCTCCAGGATCAACTCGATAGCATTCTGCGCACCAAGGTCGCGGACGAACGACAGTCCCTGAAGACCAAGCTCGATGGACTTTCACGATTTTCGACTTCCATGTTACATCCCAAGGGGCTCAGGCCCGGTGCTCGCGGTCCCGTTGCCCCGAAATACCGTAACCCGGAAAATCCCAGCGAAACCTGGGCAGGCCGCGGACTTAAGCCGCGCTGGCTCGTAGCAGCAATGAGAGGTGGTAAAAAGCTCGAACACTTCAGCATTGCACAGACGGCCAAGCATGCTACAAAGAATGCGCCCAAAAAGACCCGTCGAGTCAAAAAGCGATGATCGGTTCTCAGTTGAACCCTGGCGTGGCGCACCACATGTCAGAGTGAGACCGCAAACCCAGATTTGTCAAACATTTTAAGAGCATTGGGGGCGGCGAGAACCGCGACGCAGGCAAGCGTTAGGCGAAGCTGTCAGAACGTGAAGCCATCCCGCGCCGCGCTTTGGTTGGCAATTCGATGGTGGGGTCCCAGCTCGACCTTCGAACTCGACGCCGTCCCGTCAAGGTGATCGCTCGGATCATCGCCCCTTTCGCCGAAATTGGCCGCGGGCATGGGCAATGCTGCACGCCGCTCAGGCTTTGCGCGTGAAGTGCTGATGCACGATGAACACCGTTGATTGCGTGTGGTCCGGCGCCATTCAGCGCCTGCGGAGGCCATCGCCAAGGAGCTCGCGCAGGCGGAGCGCCAGTGCGCCGCCAGCAGCAAAGCGGCGGGGCTGTCGTGCGTTTTCTCGTTGCACTCGCGACGGCTGCAGCCACCAGCACGACCTCTTCGGCAAGACTGAGTATACCGCGCGCAGGACGCCAACCCCGCGAACCCCACGTGGTCACCTCGCTGCGCCGCGCCACGACCATGCTGGTTCTACGAAGACCTCTAACGCGAGCGCAGCAAAGCCGAAAACCGCATCGGTTGGGCCGTTCTCGCCGCGGCCTCGACAATCGCCTTCGGCGGCGGAAACGCGATTAGGCCCGCGTGCGTATCAGCGTGCGGCGGTGTTCATCTCGCCATCGCTTCCAGTTGTCTGAACCCACACGGGTTCGAACCCCTGCCGGAGAACTCCGGGCTAATGCCCAATGTCATGGGTGATCTGCTGCAGCCTCTGCGGCGAAGGAGTATTGGATATGCGCCAAGCATCCCGAAGGAACGTGAACCAATACCAAATCAGCAAAATCGGTATCGCAAAATCATACAGCGCATCGATGCCAGGGATTGGCTCTATTGGGATGGCAAGGGCGCCGGCGGCTGCTGTCGCCCCGACCCGGTAGGTCAACGCGGTGAGGAGGCGTTTGAGCGGGTTATCGTGGGGCATTTTCGAAACGACCACGACAAGGGCGATGACCAGTCCCGTCATCACCGCAACGAAGACGAGAAGGTCGCGGATAATTTCGGCTATTGTCGAGAGTAATTCCATTGGCATTGACCTGGATGATCTGTCGGCAGCGGCTGCCGCGTTCGCTTGTTACCTATGAATTGATCGGTCTTTGTTTAGGGTGCTTGCGATCTGTTGCGGCATTTTAGCCCAACGCCGTGACAGGTCGTCACCGCGCCAGACCCGGAGGCTGAATGCGTTGGAACAGCGCCGCGACCGGACCGAATCACGCACATCTGCCCAGCGCGTTGGTCGAAGGCAGCGCCGCGCTTAACGGCGTACAAAGGTAGGGCGCCGATAAGGTCGCACGGCGAGGACAATCGTTTGTTCGTTGAGCAGTTTATCTGTGCCACCGCGCACGCGACCTTCCCGAAGAGTGCGGAAAGTGTGTCGTTTCCGGCGGTGGGCAAAAAGAACGCCCGAAGAGATGACGGATGCGGTGCTTGCAGCAAGACCGTTTGCCGAAGCCTCGAGGCAACAAGGCCATCGCCCTCTTTGCCCCGGGAGCCTCCATCGCGAGCCGAAGCGCAAGCACGTCGCGCTGTCAATCCGGTGGGACGCATTCCGGAGAACTTCTCTGCCATTATGCCCTCGATCAAGAGGGAAAACGGTCATTGGATCACTGTTTTAATTGTCTGCTCGAGGAAAGGATTACGGGGCTTGTTGCGCCAAAGCCGGGGCAAGCGTTATCGCCAATCCTGCGAGTTGCTGGCAACCGACCGGCGACACCTACCCGTCTTCCTCGTGCAGAAGAACCAGAAACCCCGAAAAGCCGCCAGCCGCAGCCGGAAGCCAGGCCGCCAACAACGGAGGAAGCAATTCCGCCTTACTCAAATCCTCCGTCACCTTGGACAGGACGTAGATCGAAAATCCGGCGGCGACGCCGAGCAGGATTCGCTGCGGCACGCCGCCGAACCTGAATGCCCGCAGGCTGACCGACGAGGCCAGCAGAATCATTGCGGCGAGCAGGAATGGCCGCGCAATAAGGATTTGGTACTGCACGCGATAACCCGCAGCCGCAAGGCCGGAGTCCTCCGCAAACCGAATATAAGTCGGCAGATGCCAAAATCCGACGGTCTCCGGCGCTGCAAAGCTCTCGGCGACCTGCTCTCGGGTCAGCTTGGTCGGCAGCAGATAGGACTCGAAATCCTGCGGCGGCGTATTGATGGCAAAGACCCGGCCATGCGTCAATTGCCATGCGCCGGGCTGCAATTCCGCATCCTGGGCTTCAATGCGTTCCTTGAACTCGCCCGCC
>JASHYD010001308.1 GCA_030043175.1 Xanthobacteraceae bacterium
GTGTCGATCCATTCGATCAACGATCCGCAGGTCGTAGTGGAGGCGCAGTCCGCATATTTTGATACCGTCAAGGCGGCGGGCAGCGCTGGCCTCCTGGTGCAGGCGTTCACCGATGAGCGCGCCCACACGGGACAAAGCGCGCCCGAACTCGCGGCTGGACTCGACGCCCTCATGCAGTGGATCGAAAAGGGCACCAAGCCGACGGCCCAGTCGATCGCGGCAGGGTGCGAACAATTGCAGGCGAGCCTTGGCGGCCCCTGCCGCTATCATCCGGAATATGCAGCGAAACCCTATAGCACGCGCTACTACACGCGCGAGGCCGCGACGCGATAGCGGGCGTTACGCAAGGCCGTCGCCGCGGGCGAGCGTGACAACCTGCCGTCCCGCCAGTAATTGTCGCCTTTCAATGAATGGGCGGCGGTCGTTCGCGATTCCTGGCACGCGGGGTCATGACGGAACCGGTGGTCCTGCGTTGACCTGCCCGGGTGACAGCCTGACCACAAAAGGACCGCGACGGCGCGGGTCGTCGGCGGGCCGACTCGAAAGGACCCACGACGCAGGTGCGTTGGGGTCGTGTGAAGCCCGCCAACTCGCGGATTTAGGTCCAGAGCTGTTGGAGAAACGCCATTGGAGCGTCCTCCAAGATTGCCGCTTGGGGTGCCACCTCGAGGCGCCGCTGTATCATCTGCCGATCGTCAAAGACTCGCCGGCGCCTCAGTGCCGCGCCATGCAGCCAACTGCGGGACAGGTATGCCAAGATTCTCGCGCAAAGTCTGGCCCGCGTACTCCTTGCGGAACAGGCCGCGCCGTTGCAGTTCGGGCACGACGAAGCGGACGAAGTCCTCGTAAGCTCCAGGCACATGCGTCGCGGAAACCACAAAGCCGTCGCAGGCACGCTCGACAAACCATTGTTCGAGCTGGTCCGCCACCTCCTTCGGCCCGCCGATGATCGGGTCATGCACGCGGCCGCGGCCGCTAAAATGGATAAAATCGCGCACGGTCGGATTCTTCTTCCCGCTCGCCTGTACGACGCGATCGCGGATCGCCTGCAGGCCGGACATCTCCGCCAACTCAGCGTCGGTGAAGGCCTCGTCCATGCCCTTTCTGGCAAAATCGAAGTTGAGCACCTCCGATAGCAGCGACAACGCATCGATCTCAAGCGGCAGCTTACTGATCTCTGCCCACCTGTCCTCGGCCTCCGCATTTGTAGCGGCGGACACGGTATTAACGAGGTGGGCGACCTTGACGTGCTCGGGATCACGACCAAGGCGCGCCACCTCCTTCTTGAAATCCGCGTAGTCGCGCCTGCCGATCTCGACGTTGGGATAGACGACGAAGATCACCTCGCCCCATTGCGCTCCAAAGCTTTTGCCGCGGCCGCTCTGGCCGGCCTGGATGATGACGGGATGGCCTTGCGGCGAGCGGGGCACGGTAAACGGCCCGCGCGAACGGAAATAGCGACCGCGATGGTCGAGGCGGTGAACCTTCTCAGGCGTCGCGAACAGGCCGGTAGCCTTGTCCTGGACGATGGCATCGTCCTCCCAGGTGTCCCAATGACCGAACACGACTTCCATGAATTCGTCGGCGCGATCGTAACGCAGGTCGTGCGCAAGGATTTCCTCGCGGCCCATGTTGCGGGCCTCGCCGTCATTGAGCGATGTGACGACATTCCAGGCCGCGCGCCCATCCGTCATCAGATCGAGCGTCGCGAACAAACGCGCCACATGGAACGGCTCGTAGTAGCTTGTCGAATAGGTCGCGCCGAGGCCGAGCCGCTTGGTCGCCATGCCCATGACGGTGAGCACCGTCACGGCATCCAATTTTACGCAGCGAATGCCATGCCGCACTGTATGCTCGTGATTGCACCCATACATATCGGGCATCGATAAACGGTCATCGAAGAAGCCGAGGTGGAATTTGCCTTCTTCGAGTACGCGGCCGATATGCCGGTAGTACTCCGCAGACCAGGTATTGGTGCGCGACTGCGGATGACGCCAGGAACTCGCAAAATTCGTGCAATTCTGCGCTTGGAGGAATGCGATCAAGGTCATTTCGCGCATTGATGTCGCGACATCCTCATTTTCCGCCGGATTGGCCACGATGCCGTTACACTAAAAGTCGGCTTTGAAGCTGCGTCCCCGGTCATGAAATGCACTACTGCCTGTCGCACGATCCGGCAACTCTCCCCGAAGGACCAGCGGCCGGCGTCCAAATGAAGCGCGATCTGACCGGATGGTCGTGACGCCGGTTGTTCTTAGCATAGCCGTCGCGATCCATCCATACGCGCTGCGGCGTCACAAACTCGATGGAGCGCGCCCACTCACTCGCCGGTTTTTGCCCTGCGAGCTGGAATTCGTTTCTGGCCGGCCCGAAACCCCAGAGTGGGGTTTCGGCCAAACGGTGCCAGTCCGCCCTGTGCCCGCGACTGCAGGCTCGGCGCAAAACACTTTCTTTGCGGGCTTGCCCCGCATCTCAACCAACATCGAGCAAACTCTCGGGCACCTTTCCGCAGCGAGCAGAGCCGACAACTCGAGCCCCTTCCTTGCAGTGGCTGACCAAGCCCCGCCGCCCGACGAACGCGCGAATTTTATTGCACCACGCCATTATGTCCCACGAGAACGAGAACCCGCTCCTGGTATATTTCGCAGCCGCGATACGAACGCGGTGACGACCTCACCCAAAGAGAAAGCCGCGTGACACGGTTCGATCTCGTCATCATCGGCGGCGGCATCAACGGCTGCGGCATCGCGCGCGACGCCGCGGGTCGCGGCCTTGCGGTCTGTCTCAGCGAGATGGACGACCTCGCCAGCGGTACCTCATCCCGTTCGAGCGGGCTGATCCACGGCGGGCTGCGCTATCTCGAACATTACGATTTCCGCCTCGTGC
>JASHYD010001309.1 GCA_030043175.1 Xanthobacteraceae bacterium
TCTTTTTGTCGTGTGTCGATCCTGAATCGCCTACTTTATTCTTGGACATATTGATCCTCCATTCTTGGACATATTGACCGGGATTCCCCAGATGGTCTCCGAGCTGACGTGAATTTTGCGCTTTTCGGACCTCCCGACAAGGCAGTCGTGGGGTGCCGACAGCTACATGCGTCGGTTTGTGCTGGGATGGAAGATGCTCGGGCTGGAGCGCAGCCTCGGCTCTCGCATCGTGACCTATGCGGACGATCTTGTGATCTTGTGCCGGAGGGGCAAGGGCGAGGACCCGCCGGCCGGAAAGTCGGCGAGTCCAGCGGGCTGTATGATGCCTCCGTCACGGTGCGCACCGCGGCGCGCACCGGTCACCGTCGATCATTGGCAATCAAATATGAAGTTCTGCGAGCCAGCTCGCTATGGCATCTGCCAGAGGTTGCTCATTTCCATCGAAGTAATGCCCCTTCAAACTTGGAGGCTTTGGATCGGGTAGAAGGATATCGTCGACTTTGGGGGCTAGCGAACCCTCGGAGCGGGCGGCGCTCAGTAGCATGTACTGCTCGAATGTCGCCTGAGAGGCATCGGCCTGATCTCGAACGATAAGAATCGGGTCTGGGATTCGATGAATCCAGAATGTACCGTCGGCAATGCTCGTCTTTTCCCATCTGTAGGTGAGACAATGCTGTCCGGTGATCGAGGCTTCCGCGGCAGCGGGGCTCACTGGCGTTGAAAAGCGCATCTTTACGGGCAGGGTCTGGTCGTGCGTCCCAGAGCGGCGCGATTTCATGGCGGCATCGATAAGCTGCTGGAACCGTTCCTCGTCTTGGACGAGAATATTCCGCGACTTCCACGGCAAATTAGCAAATCGCGCCCAGTAACATCACGGCCTTGATGTCACGATCTCAGTTGGTGGCCGCATAAAATTGCACCTGTATGTTGCCCAGGCTGTGCCCCTGCAAAACTATGCTCCTGTACCCCAGTGCCCGTCCGACCTGATTTGCTGCGTCGATATCGCGGCGCACGTCCAGAAAATTGTCTGTGTTGATCTTATCGTCATGCTGTCGCGTATTGATAGCCAGAGACGCGTAGCCCTTTGCGGCAAGCCGCCAACCGAGAGCACTCTCGGGCGCACGCTGGTAGCTTCCGCCACTTCCGTGAACCATCAAAATCAGCGTCGTGTCGGCAGGCTACTTGTTGCTTGGCTGCCAAAGCGAGGCATCAACTTGAAATCCGTCCATTGTCTTGATGGCAAGAAACTTAGGGGAGGCACTTTCTCTCACATCGAAATCGAAAGAAAGGCCTGTGGGTCGGGCAACAAAGTCGTACTCGATGCTTGTGCAATCTGTGCTGCACGAGTCGGAACAACCGCAGTCGCTCCGAGCATTAACAACGTTGCTAATCCCCAGCGGGTAAGGCGTTCCCGTCCCATCATTCCCTCCATGGTGCAAAGGAAGTTGTCAGTATGAAGAGGTTGCTGCCGCTTTACGTTACCTCATTAGCCTCATTGATAGAAATAGTCGCGGGTTCGGATTCCGTGTTGGTCGACATGTTTGCGAGTTTCTGCACCGGACGCGAGGACGCGAAGGGGACAATGAAGATTGCAGAGCGCCAGTTGCAGCGGATTTATCGCTGAGCGGGGCTCGCGAATTGTGACTTGTCGTCTCTGCAACTCGGCACGCGCCCCGAGGACCGCTTCGGGTCAGATTCGGCCATTCGCTTCGGTCGAGCCGCACGCCAGCTTCACCCTCATCAGCAGACGTTCGCCACGATAATCAAGTCGCCTCACTGGGCAACGCTGGGGCGCCTGTTGTCGCCAGCCGAACGCCGCGCCCTCGCTGACAGTCCGTCCATGCGGCGCGGGCACGGCGCCGCCATCGACGCCGTTGGCGCCGCCATCCTCGGGCACGAAATTCCCATTGGCGGCTGGGCCGCCGAGATCGCCGCCTTCGCAGCGCTGCGTTCGGCGGGCTTTGAAAGGAGGCAGCGCGGCGGCTGGCGCCATGGGTGGGTCGGCTTGCCAGAGGCTCCAGTCGCCTGGCCGCGTCAGCGGGCACCGGCGCTGCTATCGTTGCCGATCAGATCAGCAGTAAGACAGACGGGTGAAGACTGCGGCAATAATTTTGCCACGGGCTCAAGAAATTCTTTCCCAGGTGTGAAAATTTTTTTCCAGAATTTCCGAAATTTTCTTTTTTGGAATTCAAAAATTTTTCCAGAAAAACTGGAATGTTGTCGGGCCGGCGAGATCAATACCAACCAAGAGACGGGCGCAAGAATTATCAACCCTCCGTTTCATGGGTGCGCGCTTGGCCTAAGCTCGGCACATCCGGGTCACAGACGCATCGATTCGCTGCGGGCACCAACCCGATCCCACGCACAGTCGATCTGCTGATCGCGATGTATCGCCGATTTGGAATCCCAGCAGACCTGTGCGCCAGGCTTCAATAGCCATTTCCCGTTAGGTCGGCAACCCGATGCAAGGTTTGGCGTTGAAGGCTGGGTCTACGTGGCGCGCCTGGGCGGGCGCTGGGCCAACTCAGCCGGCCGATTGAACGTACCCACCTCCCGACCGATACTTGCCGCATGGCCAAGGAACCGGAACCGCCGTCGAAGCCGACAAAGTGGAGCATCTACAAGATCGCGGCCAATGCCGTCCGGCTTGGTACCGTAGAGGCCCCTGATGCGACCACCGCGATCGAAAAGGGGGCTGTTGAATACAAGGTGCCTGCCAACAGACTGATGGCGATACGGAGGTGACTCGTCGCAAAGGCGAAATCACCCGCGATGATCCCGAGCGCAGCTGGCCACATCACGTCGCGCTCC
This sequence comes from Xanthobacteraceae bacterium, assembly GCA_030043175.1. Next base: position 2,812 of record JASHYD010001309.1, read on the forward strand.
CGGCCGAAAAGGTGTGGGGCCTCAAGAACAGTGAGGTGATATTTTGCGCTGCCGTGTCCTGTCGGCGACCCCGCTCACGTACTCGCTGCGCCGCGATGACAGCGATTTCATTGTGTTCTGCTTTGCTAAGCTGGCGCGCAAGCGTTCTGCGAACGATTTGGTTGGGGCGCTTGCCGGCGACGCGGCGCTGCAGGTGCCGGCATCCTACGAGGCCGTTAAGACGTCAGGAAGGAGAGATGACCCCAGGACTTGCTGAGGGGGGAAGCCCTGGGGTCTTCGACCTAACGACACGTGGCGTGCGGAATGGGCGCCATCCGTTTAGGTCGGAACTGTTCGGAGTGCCAAAGTCGAATGATGACGACCCTTCCCCCGATGCTTGGCGGCTCCAGCGCCGCCGGAGGCTGTGCCCCGACATTCGACGGGACTGGCGCAAGTTGATAGCTACTTCTGCGGCCTCAGCGCGCGTCAGTGCCGTAGGGCCATTGGCTTTGCGGCGCCGCCCTGCTAGCCAGTACACACCATCGCCAACCGCAAGAAATGGAAGCACAGCGCCCGCGATGGGACCGATAAAAATGGTTGATGTAACGATTGCCGTGCCGATCTTGTGCATGGCCCCCCAGGAGAACAGGATGGTGACCGATAGGTCATCGGCCGACACACGGAAAGTCCGTTGGACAATTTCTTGTTCCGCGCCCTCACGTCACACTTTCGCGACTGATTCCTCGCGCCTTATCACGGGTTCGCGAGCGGCCAGATGACGACCGCAAAGGCCAAATCACCTGCGGTGATCAGGCGATATTTTGCGCTGCCGCCGGCCTATCGGCCGCGCAGCTCACGTATCCTCTGCGTCGTGACGACCGCAATTTCGTGGTGTTCTGCTTCTCTAAGCCGGAAGATGCGGAGGCCTTTGCCAGATGCTTCGGTGGTGAGCGGCAGCCGACGACCTCGAAGCGTCCAGAAAACAAGCGGGGCAACCCGATGGCCGCCCCTTGATTGGCGCTGAGTGGCCGAGCAATTGGCCATCAACGCGCCGAGGTCGGTGCCTGGGGTGGCCGCGGTGTGGACCTGGCGGGCGGCACAGCGGCCGGCCGCGGCGGAGGCTCTGAAATCTTATCAAAGAGAGCCTGCTCGGTCGTCTGCAGATTGGTAACGTCGCGCTTCATCTGGCCGAGGCCACTGGAGAGTTCGTCGATGCTTTGCTGAACCGCCGCGAGGCCAGATGACACCGCTTCGAGCTGCTGTTCCACAGTCGGGGAAAGAGCAGCTGGGGCAGGAGCGGCCTGCGGAACGGAGACGACCTGTCTAGAGGATCGCCAAACGAAGGAAGCTGCGACACCGA
>JASHYD010001310.1 GCA_030043175.1 Xanthobacteraceae bacterium
CCGATAACAAGGCCATTCCGGAAAAGACCAGGCCACTCCCCGCCCATGGCGATGACTTGTATTGCCATCTGAAAAACCTGTCCCATAAGTTAACTCATTAAGTGACAGAAAAGTCATAATTGTAAATAAATAAGGACAATACTCTGCAATAGTAATTACTCACCCCTCTCCAGGTGATTAGGCCGCGGTTGGCGCGACACCGCCTACGCGCTGTTTTCTGGCTTCCGACGAGGCGCGAGCTCACCGGCGCCGAGATCATTTATAGATGGCGGCATGAGTGTGCGACTGAGATGTAAGAAACCGCAATGCCTTTGAACCATTTGCGGTCGAGTCCAGCGCATGCTGATGGACATTGCGACGTCATTCAGTTCACGATCGCCGCAGGCAACGTGGCCCAACGTGGAGCGGCCCCCCAAAAAAACCGTGATCGATCAAACCGAAGTCAGCTCTAGAATCTCGGCCAAACTCAGCTGGTGCAGCTGCGTGCCATCGAAATAGATGAAGCGAAGGCGCCGGCGTCGCGAGACCATGGTGGCGGGCAACGGATCGTACCGAAAGGTCTCACCACCGAAATGTGGCGTGACCGCGCCGACGTCGGCGATCGAATCGATTTCGACACGCAGCAGTGCGAGCGTGGTCCCTTCAGGGCCGGTCGCACGAAATGGTGCACCTGCGAGCCGCAAGAAACTCGTAGGATCGCTCGCCGCAAGAAACCCTTCGACGAATGCCGCTTCAACGAGGTCAAGATCGGCGACTGTGCCCACCTTGCCGCCGGCCGGTTTGGGATCGCCGTGAAGCACCTGCCATTGCACCGGCCGCACCGTCGCATTCACTCGGTTGTGGCCGACACCAGCGATTTGCGGTTGCAATCCGCCCGACCCGTAGTCGTGATCATGTCCTCGGTGCATTTCGAAACCTCAATATGACACGGGCCGGTCGATAAGCGCCCGGTGAGAACCAAGTTTGCCGTGGGCCAGAAGAGAGCCGAGCACCTCAACCACCACACGGACCGCGAAAAGCGCGGTGATATCGGACGTGTCGTAAGGCGGCGATACCTCCACGACTTCGAGCCCGCACACGCCCTGCGCTGCGACCAGGCCCAGCAGCTTGAGCGCCTCGCGCGGCAAAAACCCACCCGGCTCGGGCCAGCCCGTGCCGGGCACGAAGCCACAATCGATGGAATCGACATCAAACGAAATGTAGACGGCGTCCGCATCCTTCCAGGCCAGGTCAAGCGCGATCTCGGCGGTCTTCTCCAACCCCAACTTCTCGATATCGGCCATCGTCAGCACGTTCGTGCCGCGCTTGCGCGCCTCTGCAACGCCGGAACGCGGCACCTGCCAGCCGCCGATGCCAAGCTGAACGAGATTGGTTGCCGGGACGTTGGGGAGGTTCGTCGCCCAGTACCACGGCGTCGTGTGCATCCGTTCATCGAGATCCTTCTCCTGGATGTCGATGTGGCGATCGAAATGGACGATTCCGATGCGCTTCGACGTGCACTGCGCTATCCCGCGCACGCAGGGAAATCCGATCGAATGGTCGCCGCCGAGCATCAGCGGGAGTGCCCCTGCCGAGAACACGTGGGCGACGCCGCGCGAAATCTGGTCGAAGCTCTTTTCGAGGTTCCCCGGTATCGCGAACACGTCGCCCGCATCACACAGCGTCATCTGCTCGCGCAGGTCCACGCCGAGCTCATAGTTGTAAGGCGTGTAGAGCGCCGAGATGCGTCGAATGCCCTGCGGACCGAAACGTGTCCCGGGGCGATATGTCGTACCGGAATCGAACGGAATACCGATTGCGGCGGCGTCGTACTTGCTGACGTCGCGCACGTTCTCCACGTAGGGCGCCTTCAGAAACGTATTGATGCCTGCGAAATGTGGGAGTTCTCCACGTGCGAAGGTCGGTATCGTCCTGTCGGTCAGGCTTTCGGCACCCGGAAGCCCCATCTCGAGCGCCCACTGCTGCTCCTTGCGCCAGCCTGCCTCCGACAGCCGGCCCTCGGCCTCGACAGCTTTCCAGCCCTGCGTCAGCAACCGGTCAAAATCAGGGTGGTGGCGCCGGTCGCGTCGAAAAGGCTGAACGAGACCTGCCTTGTGAGAACGGCGCATAAATCGATCAAGCATTTCGTCAGTGCCCCATGGCTTCGGCTTGAAGTTTGGACGATTTAGCATTCGGGTCCCGACCGAGACGCTGCAAATCGAGATCGTAGGTGACGATTGCCCCGTAGCGGCCAGGCGCATGCGGATCGAGCCGCGCGTGATCGAATACGATGACGCGGGTACCCATCCCGAAGGCTTCCCTGAGGTCGTGCGTGACCATGATTACGGTCATACCGAGCTCAAGCCACAACGAACGGATGAGCGCGTGCATCTGGGCGCGCGTACCAGGGTCCAGCGCGCCGAATGGCTCGTCGAGCAACAGAACGCGTGGCCGCCTTGCGAGTGCTTGCGCGATGGCGAGGCGTTGCTGCATTCCCCCGGAAAGCGCACTTGGATATTTGTCACCATGGAGTGCAAGTCCCACTGCTTCAAGGAGACGTTCACGCTTCGCGATTGCTTCGCGTCGCGCCGCCCCGCTCAGCCGGCCGAGAATTTTGCTGTCTTCGAATTCGTAGGCGATCAGCACGTTGCCCCGGACGGTGAGATGCGGAAACACCGAGTAGCGCTGAAATACGACGCCGCGATCGGGGCCGGGATCGGCTGGCAGCGGCCTGCCGTCGAGCAGAATGACGCCGCGGGTCGGCTGCTCCTGCCCAAGAATCAAGCGCAGAAACGTACTCTTGCCGGCGCCCGAGGATCCGACCAGGGACACGAAAGAGCCCGAACCGATTTCAAGATTGATGCGCTCGAGCACGATCTGGTCGCCGTATTCGACCCAAACGTCTCGGATCGAGAGCGCACTCATCGGCGTGCTTCCTCCACATAGGCCCATGGGAAGCCGCGTCGTGCGAGTTGTACGAGCGCGTAGTCGATCGCGCAGGACAGCAGGGTGATCCAGGCCACATAGGGCAAGATCACATCCATCGCGAGATAGCGCCGCATCAGGAAGATGCGATAGCCGAGACCGACGTCGGCTGCGATGGCTTCGGCCGAGATCAGGAACAGAAAGGCCGGGCCGAGCGACAGCCGCACGGCTTCGATGAGACGCGGCATGACCTGAGGCAACACCACCCGGAGCGCCACCTGCCAAGTGGATGCACCGAGCGATTGCGCCTTGATCAGCTGCTCCTTGGGGATGCCCGCAACCGCCAGCGCCATATCACGAATGAGAAAAGGCGTCACGCCGAGAACAATAAGTATGACCTTCGACAGCTCCCCCAGCCCGAAGACGATAAACAGGACCGGAAGCACAGCCATTGGCGGAATCATCGACACCACGGCGACAAGAGGAGCCAGTGCTGCGTTAGCCACCGGCAAGATGCCAAACGCGAGACCGAGTGCGAGACCCAGGAAGGCTGAGAAACCGAGGCCGATGGCGAGCCGTTGCAAGCTTGCCGCCGTGTCGGTCCACAATACGATCTCCTCCGTACGGCGATCTGGCTCGGCGGCAAGGCGGCGTACCGCTTCCGCTATCTCGGTTACTGGCGGCAGCAGCTTGTCGTCTGGATTTACCGCACGGCGCTCCGCCGACGCCACCAGGTAGACGGCCGCGATCAACACGAACGGAAGCAAGCCCAAGAGGAGCACGCTCCCCTGCTTCGGGACGATGTTCATCACACGACGAATGGCGTATCCCCCGGTGCTCGACCGCTATCCACAACCTACCAGTGCCCTCTCCCGAAGCCGGCCAGTGAAACTGATGCTAGAGCTTGCCCTCCGCGGCGAGTTGCATGTAGGTCGGATCGAAGCGCAGCTTCACGTTCTGCTTGGAGCCGAGAGTGGCAGCCGGCATTGCGATGCCGATCGCGTCTTTTGACTTGATGTGCTCGCCAAACAGGTTGTGCTCAAAACAGAACGAGCGCACGAGGTCCATGATTTTCTGCAATTCGCTGCCGTTCGTGAACGCAAGGGCATCCGTCGGTGTGGAGAACATCCGCGTGGTTTTGAGCTGCGTCTCGAAGCCCGCCAGGTCCGAACCCGACGCCTTCGCCATCGATTCGCGGGCCGTCCGGCCCTTGTCGCCCCGATCCTGCAATAACGCGATGGTTTCGTACCAGATCCCGACCAGCGCCTTGCCAAAATTGGGGTTGTCCTTGAGCGTCTCGGTTTTGATCGCCGTCAGATCCTGTATTTCGCCCGGAATCTTGCTGGAGTCGAACACGAGCACGGCTTTCGGTTCGGCCTTGACCTCAATAAGCTGTGGATTCCATGTCACGACCGCCGTCGAATCGGGGGATTTGAATGCCGCCACGATGTCGGCGTCAGACGTGTTGACGGTCTTGATATCCTTTTCCTTGAGGCCAACGCTCGCCAGTCCCCGCGCCAACAAGTAATGCGAAACCGACAATTCGACGATATTGATCCTCCGCCCCTTGATGTCGCCGAGCAACTTGGCGTTCTTGAGCACGATTCCGTCATTGCCGTTGGAAAAGTCGCCCATGATGATCGCAGTGGTGTCGATTCCGCCCGCCGCCGGTATCGTCAGCGCATGCATGTTGGTGAGGGTGACGCCGTCAAACTTGCCGGGTGTGTCCAAATTGATTGACTCAACGTAGTCGTTGATCTGCGTGATCTTGATGGTGATGCCGTATTTATCGGCCCACTTCTTGACGATGCCCGCCTCCGCCGCATAGGGCCAGGGCATCCAGCCGACGTAGATCGTCCAGGCGACGTTGAATTCCTTCTTCACGACGGCATGTGCGGCCGAGCTGAGCCCGGCAATAAACGCCGCCGCGGCAACGAAAACACGTAAGGCTGTTTCATGCGCCACCCCTCGGTGATCCATCTGAACTTAAAGGGATCGAGGATTGGCGAGACCCATCGATGCCAATCCGGCGATCGAGGTCTCCCGGGCTTTTATCCCGCCGTGCGCTCGGGCGATTTCTCCGCCCGAGCGGCAGCTCTTGGACCAGCCACCCCGTCTGCACGCCGCCGACAGGATCGGAACCCTAGCCGCCAACTCCGTTAGAATGATTGCAATATCCCCGGCGGGAGTCAATCGGCCGTTGAAATAGATGGCGCACATTTTGGCGTCACCAGGAAAACGAGGTGCACATTTCGGCATCACTAGGCAAATAAATAGTGCAAACCACCGGCGGGCCCTAGCAAATGTCGCGAGATTGGCTAGATCGAACGTCGTCTCGCGGATCGCTAGCGTCGCAGCTGCAGCACTTCCCGCCGCGATCGATCAAACGGCTAGGCTTGTTGCCGACAACCCGCAACAGCACCACAACATCGCCGGCTTTGCGGCAGGTCGTATCAGACAAGCTCAGCGAGTCGCATACCACAATCGACGAGCAGAAGCTGGGCGCGCTGACGCTGTGCGTGCCATCGTCAATTCCGAGCGCGGCGCGCAGATGATGGACCTGATGCTCGAAGATACGGAGCGAGGAGAATCGCTTGCTGGCAGTCCGCAATCATGCCTCGAAGCTCGTAAGCGCCTTGCTAACTTCGCCCACGCCTCCGCTCCGCCAACGGCAACATCGCCGCCCTAGAGCATTTCTCGATTAGGTTAGGTGTAGCCTGAGTTCGCGAGATAAGCTTTGCATTCTTCCTTGGAAACCCCTTTGAGAAATGAGGCGATAGCTCTCCAAAGCTGCTCAACAGTGCGCGCCTTCATTTTTCGTAAGAACGATTTGAGCCTTGCGAAGAGTTGTTCGATGGGATTTAGATCCGGACTGTAAGCCGGCAGGAAAACGGCGCATGCGCCGCGTGCCGCGATTGCCTCTTCGACCCCGTCGACC
>JASHYD010001311.1 GCA_030043175.1 Xanthobacteraceae bacterium
TCGCGCGGCGCGAGACATTGCCTATGATCTCGGGATCAGTGACCACACACGGTTGAATCCGCCGTGCCTTGGTCATGACTAAGATGCAGGCGACGAGCCCCTCCGATCTTGCGCGGATGACATTTTTCACAAACCGATAGGCGTCGGCCACCGCACCCATTAATCCCTGCCGTCGGATTTGAGCTGAATCAAGGCAATTGCGGCGCGTTTCTGCGTTCTTGTTTGCTTGCGCGGCCTCGACCCTGCTGAGAAAGCGGCAATTATGAACGAAGACCCAAAGCACCTTCTCTTGATACTTGATGATGACGCCGCGGTACGAGACTCCCTCAAGTTTTTGCTTGAGGTCGAGGGATTCAAGGTGCGCACTTTCGCCTCGCCTGACGAGTTATTGAATGACAACAAGCTTCCAGATTCCGGGTGTTTGATCGTTGACTATCAAATGCCCGCAATGAACGGCCTGGATGTCGTGGCCACGTTGCGTCAGCGGCAGAACCCTATGCCTGCGATTCTCATAACCGCGCACCCCGACGCCAAAATTCTCGAACGGGCAAGCGCTGCGGGGATAGCACTGATTAAAAAACCTTTCCAGCAAGCGGCACTGTTGGACTGCATCGACAGGCTGTTGTCTTAGATGGCTCGCCTCCTACCCGCACCCAGTTGTTGTGCCGGTCATCTCACTCTCGACGGCATCGCTCTCGCAATCTCGGCGTCCGGTGTCCCGACTGATACGTGGAGCATTATGAATACTGCCCAGACGAGATTTCCTGTCTTCGTAGTCGTCCTTGCTTCGGTTGGCGCCGCTCGTCCCCCGTATGAGGACGCATTCACTGCTTTTAATCGGGGCGACTATGCGACCGCGACACCAATCTATCGCATGTTGGCCGACCACGGCGATCCCTACCCGTTCTGCGCGCCCTTGGCATCAGGTATGACATGGGCCGAGGTGTGCCGCGTGTGCCGCAGGATTACGTCGAGGCGATGACGTGGTACCGCAGGACCACAGACCAAGGCGACGCCCTGGCCCAGAATAACCTCGGCCTTGGGGACAGCGTGCTGCAGACCAAACGTGGCTCAGTCTTGCCGCTGCTATGCGTTGGACAAGGACGGTCGCGACCTTGCGGCTCGCAACCGCCAACTTGTTGAGGCAAAAATAACCCCGGCGGAGATTGCCGAAGCGCAGAAGCTGGCAGACGAACGGAGGCAAACTCGGAACGGTAAGCTCCATTTGGCGAAGGTCAATGTGTGCGATCTGTAATCGATCATCCCGAGACGAGGTCGAATTTTCGCGAACACCAAGCCAGAATGACGAGGCCCACTCCTACGGAAAAGCCCTTAAGTATCTCGCCTTAGGGGAGTCCTCTTAAGAGTAATATCTGAATTTTCTCAGAATTCGCCGCGGGTTACCCCTTGTGCATCGAGACCACGGGAGCCCAGCCATGTTGATGCAGACCCAACTTCGCACCGCTTCGACCAATCAGTCCCATAGGAATACGATCCCTTGCCCCGCTGGTGGCAGGTTCGGAGCCATGGAAACGATGGGGAGCCAGATGAGGTTCGGCCCCAACGAGGAGATTTTCGGCGAAGGCGAACCGGCCGAATATGTCTACAAGGTGATCAAGGGCGCCGTGCGAACCTATAAGATTCTTTGCGATGGCCGGCGTCAGATCGGAGGCTTCTACCTCGCGGGTGACATCTTTGGCCTCGAAATAGGTAAAGAACATCATTTTTCCGCCGAAGCGATCAAGGACGTGACGGTGGTGGTGGTCAGGCGCAGCGCCATCGTCTCGTTGGCCGAACGCGATTGTGACACTGCCCGAGAACTGTGGTCCTTCACGGGACGTGAACTCAATCGCGTCCAAGAGCACTTGTTGCTTCTCGTCAAGAGTGCCCAGCAACGCGTTGCTTCCTTCCTGCTCGAAATGTCCGCACGCCTTGCCGCCACCGATGCCATCGAGCTTCCGATGTCGCGCCAGGATATTGCCGACTATCTCGGGCTGACGATCGAGACCGTGTCGCGCACCATGACGCAGTTGGCCTCTGAGCAGGCCATCGGGCTGCCAAGCGCGCGTCGTATCGTGCTGCGCAACTCTAGTGCATTACGCCAACTAAATGCCTGATCGTCGAATTCGCTTTCAGCCTTGAAGAGCTATCATGAACAACTCCACACTTCTTATTGCTGACCGGGGTACACATTTTCAGATCGTGCTCATTGCACGGATTGCTTCGATGGCAGTGAGCATGATCGGAACCGGCGGCCACGTGAAGCCGGTGAGTTCGGAGGCCCTCCAGCAGCGGGCTGGTGCATCATGAGACGGGTAGTCTTAGCCGCATTGTTGGTGAACATCATTTGGCCTACTTGGCCTGGTCAAGCCGCTGATATTCGAGTTAGCGGACCGGTCGTGACCATTGACGGCGACATTGTAGCTGGCGATTTCGAGACGTTTCGGGCCAAGACAGCTTCCCTCGACAAGGCAGCCGTCATTTTGAGGGGCGCTGGGGGGCTGATCTTTGAGGCTATCGATATAGGCGAACGGATTAAGGAGAAGGGGTACAGCACTTACGTTGACGAAAATTGTACTTCAAGCTGCGGCTTTATTTGGTTAGCGGGTTCGCCACGAACCAAATCGGCAACGGCTAACGTAGGCTTCCATAGACCGTATAGTTTGGAAACCCGGACAGCGCCGGGCTGGGTCGTGGATACTGTAGAGGCATACATGCAGGCCTTGGGTTTGAACAAGGCAACCATTGAATTTACCCTATCTGTCACGGAACCGACAGACGTGATCTATCTCACAGAAAATGATGCCAAGCGGCTGGGGCTAGCCGTGGCGATAGTTCCTGACCCTGTAACCGCAACCTCGCACTTGACGACGAAGGTAAGGTCAGGCTTCGGCGTCAGCCAGTAGCGGGCGCAATGCCACTTGAGGTGGGGCCGCTCGGCGACCGATTGTCCATCCGCAGTCGTTCCGCCAATCTGAACTTAGTCTTAGTCTAGGAGCACCAACCCCGCCCGACTGCGGTCTTCCGGAGTTACGCTATCGCGTTTGCAACAGGCATACATCGGCCTCCCGGCCGCAACTGACATAGAGTGTCATCGTATTCCTTCCACGTGCCGTGGGTACATATGTAGGTACGTGGGCATCCACTGTCGTGTAAAGTACTCGCCGTCTCGGTAGATCTGGCCAAAGGCCTCGCAGGAGCTACCTACGGCGGAAGTAATTTCTCCTGCTGTGACGCCGATGAGCAATAGAATGGTAGCGCCTCCTTTTGGAGTATCCAGGCTCTCTCTGCATCAGATATGAGACGATGACGTGTTGATGTGGATCAAGCTGCCGTGCGCAGGAAAGAAAAGGGAGGCGAGAGAGAGCCTCCCCATCGGTATCTCGGCGCGGTTCTGATGCCCGATTGACCCGAATCAAGGTCATCTCCGCGATGGCGGGTATGCATCAAGATGAAGCAAAACGCCGTCCTCGTTGTTGCCAAAACCTATCGGAGAATTTATGATGAATAGATCGTGTGAGATTGTTACTGTTTCACTGATCGCTGCTACGCCATGGTTAGTTACTACTTCCGCGGCAGCGCCGATATTACAATCGATGTGCCTGCAACACGCTATTGCGCCGCCGGTCGAGGCCGTCGACTACCATCGAGGTCGGCTGGGTGGTTATCGGGAAGGCTATCGCTTCAGCGGATTTATCGGCGCGGGCATTGGGACGGGCGCCTTGGCCAGCGGGTTTCTTGGCACTACCAGACCCTACGGTTATTACGGATACGGACGGGGCTATGCATACCCGCCCAGCAGTGTCTACGGGTACCGTCCCGGACATCCCTATGAATTTGATCGGCAACTTAGCGGGCGCGACTGAGCCGATAAGACGCATCAAATCATCGAGCCGCCCTGCGGCTGGAACACCTCGGAAATGACGTAAAGATGCGCGACCTCCACCGCATGAGGTCCGATCCTGTGCTCGCAGCTCACGAGCTGGGACTTTGCTCATCCACCGGACACCGACGTCGCCGTGGCGCAGGACCATATTCGTGCCGCCGCCGCTGTGACGATGATCTACCCGCTCTGGTGCTCTCCATCCCGGCAATGATGAAAGGGCGTCGACGTCGACGTGGCGCAGGGATGGGGATGTCGATGCCCTAAACAGTTCTTTCTTCCGCCAAACTGCTCACATATATGATGGAGAATCCGCGTAATATTGAATTCTGTGCACATTTGCTGTTTTGCGGCAAGAACGTCGAACGCATAGCACGCGCCCTACATCACTCAGGCAGTTTACTACATTGTGCGCGGGCAACCCTCCTTGAGGAAACGGCCGAAGGCGGACTTGACCAGCAGCAGGTATTGGCGTTGCCAGCTGACGATAAAGCTGGGAAGGCAGCCCGGACTCGAAGCAGCCAAATCAGGACAGATGCGCCGCGCACATCTTGCGCCAGTGTCACGGGGCACGTCATCGGCTAAAGGCACCACGCAAATGGGCGGTGGAGAGGGCATCGTTCACTCAACATTGAGCATTAGGCTAGCTTGCCGCTGAAACCGATCCCGATAAGCGAGAGGCCCTCAAGCGGCAGCTCCCCGATCACGAGGCCGAACTGCAAGAGAGAGAGCAAAAAACGCGGCGACTAAGGCTGAGCGACCCACTTGCGCCAGTGCGTCGGGCGGATGTCGACGTGCTTCCCCGTCGTGGCGTTTATCCATCCATCAAGGATGCTGCGACGGCATGGGAACACAAGCGTATGCTCGCCTGACGCATCGATAACGGCCAGCTCGAGGTCGCGATCATAAGGCGCGGTTGCGATAGGTTGCCACATTTCAACATAAGTGCATCAGCCGCAGAGGCAGGCCTTGATCTAGATCAGATTTGCGCGAGAAGAGAGGGTGCCAGGAAATGCAAGCGCGAGCCGGTAATGGCCCAGCTCGCCCTCTGCTGTGCCTGTCTCCGCCGCTTGGGGAAGACCATCCGTCGCACACAGGCAAAGCAAATGGCGTTCCGGGCCATCAGCAAAAAGTGTTTCATCCTGATCGACTGCTGTAACCGGGATCAGGATCCCGGCTCACGAACCAAGGACCCGACGCGGCGACGTCGCTGAGGCTATCGTTTCATGTTGGCGATGTCGGGCAATCCGTCGCGGTCGGACGGCCTCCAACAATTATACTACAGGTCATGCCGCCGTCGGAAACGCTTGTGCCTGCCCGCGTTACTGGATCACCGGCACGGCCTTGGCGAACAGTTGATCTATCTCAATGCGTTGAGCTTGGTGCTCTCTCAAAAAACTAACGTTGCGGCGACCAAATCAATAAGCGACGGAGTTCCCATGCTAAAAAGGAGCAAACAAATGTTCAAGCATCCTGTGGTTCTTACGACCATCGGGTTGATAGCAGCGATCACCTCCCAAGCTACCGCACAAGTCCCATCTCGGACAAAGGTAGGGACGCTCAACTGTCAGCTTGCACCAAGCACCGGCTTCATTGTCGGTTCTCACGACCCCATGAAGTGCCGGTACACTCCGGAGGGATCTTTTCCACACGAATTTTATGATGGTGTGATAACCACTGTTGGCCTCGACATTGGCTTCAAAACTGGTGGCGAATTGGCATGGGCAGTCATCGCCCCTACCGTTGGTCCGCCTCGCGGTGGGCTTGCCGGTGAATATCTTGGAGCGAGCGCCAGTGTCACAGCAGGGGGCGGAGCCGGTGCCAACGTATTGATTGGCGGCTCCCAACGCTCGTTTGTCCTGCAACCGTTGTCGATACAGGGCCAAACAGGGCTCGACCTTACGCTCGGGGTCAGCGGTCTTGAGCTTCGATCGGTTCGATGAAGCCGATGACGCCCCAGTGATCCGAAATCCATCCCAACGCTCGTTTGATGAACCGAGCGGCGGCGCCCTCGCCGCCGCTGCGTCACGAAAATCAGGCGAATCCGACGACATCACGACTAGGGAACGGGTCTTCGACGCCGAGAAGTATCTGAGGCTCGTCCCAAGCGGGCACATCGGCCTCTTCATGGGTTCGCGCACCCTGAAGGATACCTGGCCCGAAATCGCCCAATGGATTGGTGATTCTTGTCAAAGACGCCGATGAGCCGGAGGTCATCCACTTGAGGCAACGGGCGAGGGAGCCTATGTTCGAACCGTGTCGGTCGCGCACAAGGCTCTGCTCAGTGAAAAGGAGTTGCGGTTGGCCGACGTCGATGGCCTGCGGCCAACCCATGGGCATATGCGTGAAACCTAGCCGATGATGGAGCGCGCTACGGAACATCCCTTATGTAGATTATCTGAATTTTCAGGCATGACGCCTTCGGATACGAACATAGCGAACGGCGGGAGGCTATTCGATGTCGAACAAAACTAGTCCCTCCAAGCAAAGTCTTATGAAAGCCTCTGATGTAATGACCTCGCGGGTCGTATCGGTCAAAGCCGATGCGTCTATCATGACGGCTATCCGTTTGATGTTGCAAAATCATATCAGCGGATTGCCGGTGATCGGCCCCGAGGGTGAACTTGTCGGGATCGTCACGGAAGGAGATTTTTTGCGGCGCGCCGAGACTGGTACGCAGCGTCGACGATCGCGCTGGCTGGAATTTCTTATCGGACCCGGCCGCTGGGCCGACGAGTATGTGCACGCGCGCGGCCGCAGGGTCGCGGAGGTCATGACGCCGGAGGTGATCACCATCGCTGGCGATGCACCGCTCGACGAGGCGGTCACGCTGATGGAGCGACACCGGATCAAGCGGCTGCCTGTGGTTCGAGACAGCCGGGTTGTCGGCATTGTGAGCCGCGCTAATATTATGCACGCGCTGGTGAGCCTTGCCGTAGAGGCCAAGTCGCCGGTAGCCACTACCGACGCTTCGATTCGCGCAAATATTCTCGCTGAGTGCGATAAACAGCCCTGGCGACCGCTCCTCAACGTCGTCGTGCGCGACCATGTCGTGCATCTCTGGGGCACTCTGACGGATGAGCGCGAGCGCCAAGCGCTCGTCGTGTTGGCCGAAAACGTGCCGGGAGTCCAAGCCGTTCACGATCACATGGTCTGGGTCGAGCCGACGTCCGGATTCGCAATGGAGTCGATGGAGGATGAGGAACTGGAAAGAAAGGCGGCGGTTCAAACTCCGACCCTCCGCTCGGAGCGAGTTTGACGGGAGTACGACTTCGCGGCCTTTCCTTGGTCGCTGCCCCCGTAGCGCCCAAACGCGGATGTCACGCAGCTGGGCCACGAGCAAAAACGGGTGGCAACCGACAGGGAATGAGGCATTTGGCATGCAAGCCACTTTTCAGCCACTCACACGCCACGGTTTGTCAGCCCCGGATTTGGGCGGGCGCAAAATCGTCCCGCCCTCGATCGTATGCTCAAGGACGCTCAGAGACGCAAGTTGGACGTGGTTCTGTCCTGGGCAGTCGACCGTATGGGGCGCTCGCTGTTCGATTGCTGGGCACAATCCAGCAGCTCGAAGCCTGCGGCGTGGATCCGCACCTCGATCAACAGAACATCGACACGACGACCCTGATGGGGAAGCTGATCTTCCAGGTGACCGACGCCTTTGCTGAGTTCGAGCGCGCGATGATCAAGCAGCGTATCGATGCTGGCCCTTGCGCGGGCTCGGAATCACGGCACCAAGTCGGGCGCGCCGATCGGTCGAACAAATGTAAGTCATCAAACTATCGATAGGTTAGAACACTAAACTAATAACATTTCATTTCATCTGCAAGGTGCTAACATGAAGATACGCATGGTCGTTGAGTATGATAATGATGCTAAGATTGATCCAGGTGATATCACTATAGTGGATGAAATGCTAAAGCAAGAAAAGCAATACTGGATTCATCATGGTCTTGATATTAACTACGCATTGGCAGTAGGGGGAACAGTCACATTCGAGCTAGTGAAATGAGAATAATTAATTATTATAGCGGACGTATTAGTTTACTTATAATGTATACGTTATTTTAACTTGTAGACTTGGCAAGATCTTGCAGCCCCCTCCAATGGGATTATGGGGTGCGCTTGCGCACTACACCGATCGAGGTTACGAGGGAGGAGTGGGTTCGCGAGGCGTTGGGCCAGGGTTCAGCTATCGCAAGGCAGCTGAGGCTGGCGATGTCTCGGTCGGCACGGTGGCGCGGATTGCTGCCGCGTCGCGCCCTTTAAGCGCTGCGATATAGCCGGCCGTCTAAGAAGCCCGTGGGCGCGTTTCCCGAGAGCTGGGGCTGCTTGGTAGCGGTCTCGGCCTTTTCGCGCTCGGCGGCCGTCGCTGGGCTTCGATCGGGCCTTTCCGGAGCCATCGTAGAAACTCAAGCCCCCATCGCCGGGACCCCCCTCCTGCGAGCTAAGCCGGGTCAGTTAGGGTCCCATAGCGCCCGATGGTCGCGCCATAATCAGCATAGCAAGCGACCAAAAAAAGTTTAATCACGGTGGGGCAGTCTTGATCCGAGTCAATGCCGGGCTTTCCAGCGCCTCGTGG
>JASHYD010001312.1 GCA_030043175.1 Xanthobacteraceae bacterium
CTCAGCACCGTATATGACGCCACGACCCGGTCATGTTGCGCGGTAACCAACGCGGTGCGTGCATTGACGAGGGTTTGCTGCTGGAGGAGGATGTCTAGGGTAGTGCGCTGGCCCACGCGGGCCTCTTCACGTACGCCATCGAGCGCAATCTCGGCCGCCGCCACCCCGGCCTGCGTAGCGAGGATTTGCGCCTTTGCGGCCTCCAGTTGTCCCCATGCCGTCACCACAGCCGCCTGGACCGCGTCGCGCGCCGTCTCAAGGTCCATGCGTTTTTGTCCGACCGTCTCCTTGGCGGCGCGGATCGCCGAAAAAGTATCCGATGCTCCTGCCGGGCCTGCATTGAAGATGGGGATCGTAACCTGCGCCTGAACAAAGGCGTTGAACGTTTGAAGCTGCGTGCTTACGGTTTGGCTGTCCCAGTTTTGCTGGACGCCGCCGATGAGATGGGCTTGCGGATAGAGCGAGCCCTCGGTGATCTTCACCTGGAGGACGGCAGCGTCGATCCCAAACATAGCGACGCCGACGCTGGGATGCCGCGCACGCGCAATTTCGATCGCCGCGATCAGATTCCGCGGCGACAGACGATCGACCGGGGCCCCCGGCTGCAACGTGCCGGCTTCGACGCCAATGAATTGCCGGTAGTTCGCGCGCGACCTCACATACTGCGCCTCAGCCGCCAGGACGGTGGCGCGGCCCGCAGCCAGCTGGGCTTCCGTTTGCGCAATATCCGTGCGCGTCAATTCGCCGACATTGAAGCGATCGCGAGTTTGACGCAATTGCTCCTGCAACACCTCGACGTTGCGGCGCTGCAACTCGAGCAACGCGCCATCCCGCAACAGATCCATGTAAGCGGTGGCAGCGTTCAGCAAAACGGTCTCCTCGGCGACCCGCAGGGCCTCGCGCGCCGCCGAGGTATTGGATTCAGCTTGGCGGACCCGATTCGCGGTCTGGAATCCGTTGAAAAGGGTCTGCGAGATAGTCAGACCGGCGGTGCTCGGCTGGGATTCGAAATTCGTGCGGGGATAGCACGGAGCCGTAAGACAAGACGGTTGGGGTAGGACGATCTTTTGTGGGCCGGATGGAGTCAGAACCGTAGCAGGAGATGCAGACGAAAGCTTCGTCACCTCGCTGGCATATGACTGAGTGGTCGATATTGTCGCCGATATTGTCGGCTTATAGCCCGAAAGCGCCTGCGGCACCTGCTCGTCGGTCTCCCGCGCCACCGCGCGCTGCGAATTGAGTTGCGGATTATGCTGATATGCGTTGATCAGCCCGCCATTGAGCGTGTCCGCCCGTATCGTTAGCGCCATCGATGAGTAGATGGCCAGCGCTATGCCGCCCGATGTCACCCTCCAAGCAACATCGCCGGTCATAATTGCACCCCAATGCATATTATGTGACATTAACTGCGATACGACCCCCGGAGCAAAACGCTATTCCGACCGGCTCGGTGGAGGTCGGAGCCTACGCCGAGGCCGGACGCAACCGCGCGCAACCTAACGTTAACACAAATTAATAGTTCATCAAATATTAATGGAAACCCGGTGCACCGCCTCGACCCCCGTCCGGAGTCAGCATCTCGGGCTTAGGCTCACCATCACGCACTCCTCCGCGCCAGCATCAGCACAAGCCCGCCAGCTTGGGGAATGAATGTCATGAACAAGCCAGAGCATCGCGAAATCATCGGCGCCGGGCTGGACGGCGCCTCTACCTGCCCACGTCGCTAGCTTCGCGAAGTCCGTGGACTGGCCTGAGTAGCCACCTTGGTCACGCGCCGCCTCAAGCAGACCTGCGGCGCCAAGGCCAGGGGGAGATTGAACATTGAGACCATCAGTCGGAACCATCCTTCAGTTTGTTGGCGGGTCGATCAGCCGTACCGTTGGTACCGCTTTGGTCGTTGGGACATTTTTTGTCCTGGTCGGGGTGACACCTTGGGAATTCGTAGCCGAGATGATCGCCGATCCCCCGCGGTGGATCGCGTCACCTTACTTTCGTATCTGCATACTGATCCTCGGGCCTCGCTGACGTTTAACCGATGGTCCGCTAAGCAAAAGGTCGTTGATGGTCTCGCCGAAGATATTTCATGGGCGATCGACAAGCTCCTCAATCGTAGCCCTGGAATAGACCCCACTGACAAATTCATTGAAGATTGGAAGATTGACTTCGATAACTGGTGCGCCGACGTCAGCGCAAAGCTCGGCAATAGGGCATTTTTTACCCGCGCCGACCAGCTTCACTTCGATTACCTTGGCTTCATCCCGCCAGTGCAATTTTATCAGCATCCTCGACTAAATCATTTGCTAAGCCAATTGCGACTGAAAATCGAGCGTCTGCGGGATGTGATCAACTGGGCTCAGGAGAGGCGCCGCTAAAACGCATTGGGATTGTAAGTTTGTCATGACCGCCTGAGCGCCATCAGCCTGTTGGCCGGTACCTTGAATTCGGCAGCGCCGTTCTCGATCGCGGCGGCCTCGTCAGGCGCCGCGACATCGCCGGAGCCAGACGGCTTTGGCGGCGATTTTGTAGATCCCCCAAGCGATCGGCTTGGGCGGTTCGGGCTTCTTGGCCACGCCCCCAGTATCGGCCGGCTGTTAAGTACTAGGAGTGTGTCCGAATATTCGTGATCACCAACTTCGACGAGAATTTGATTCCACCGAAGCCGCGAAGAGGAGTCGAATTTTGCATCACCATTCTGGAAACGACCAACAATGAGAATTCCATTCCCAGCGACTCCACGTTTTCCGATTACTCGGACAGGCTCCTAGCAACTATCCCACCACAGGCATGAAAAAGGGCCAGCTCAGCACCGGCCCATCTCCTCAATAAGAAGCCGA
>JASHYD010001313.1 GCA_030043175.1 Xanthobacteraceae bacterium
CACAAGTTTCATTGTCATAAACAAATGATGACCTGAGGCGCCGCGCGCTACCGGGCCACCTTCACCACCCCGCCGCCGCGGCAATGGCGACCGCCTGAGAACTTCCGCCTAAGCCCGCCACCCACCCGACACCGTGCGTGCGTCGCGCGACACTGCGCCGGCGCACCCGATGTAAGAATGGACCACGCCGCCGTAGAATTCTCCAGACAGTTCAACAGGCTCCGCGTTTTTATCTAATTTGAACGAGCCGCTGCCGACAGGATCGGTCGACAATATTGTGCACTGTGGCGCGGCGGTAACAGACTGGGCCACGGCGGCATGCGAATATGAGCAAGATCCTTCGAATCAAGATGCGGGCTGGTATCGCAATGACACGAAGCAATTGCATCAAGCTGGCCGCCGGGGCGCCGTTGCTGCTCGTCCTTGGCGGGGCCGCGCTCGGCGCCGATATAGCCGTCAAGGCTCCCCCCCTCGCGGTGCCGGTCGCCACACCCTACTCGTGGACCGGCTGGTATATCGGGGCGAATGCCGGTTACGGCGTCGGGCAGCGACAGGGCGAGTTCGCGTTCGGGCCCGCTTCCGAGACCTTCAACGCCGTACCGGCAGGTGCGTTCGGTGGCGGTCAGTTGGGCTTTAATTATCAGATCATGAACTTCGTGCTCGGCGCCGAAACCGACATTCAGGGCGCCGGCATTTCCGATACGCGGACCTGCCTGCTCAACTGCTTCGCCGGATCATCCGCTTTGATCGATCAGAAGCTCAACTGGTTCGGCACGACGCGGGCGCGCATTGGATTGGCGAACGGGCCGGTGTTGACCTATGCGACCGCGGGTGCCGCCTATGGGGAGACGGAAACCGGGCTCGCCACCTCCATCGGTGGCGTCACCAATGTCGCGACCACCACCACGACCAAGACCGGCTGGGTGTGGGGCGCCGGCGTTGAGGCGGCGCTCGGGGGCAACTGGACCGCCAAGGCCGAGTACCTCTACCTCAATCTCGGCAGTTCCGCGGTCGCCTCGGCGGCGACCGGAACATTCGCAACGAAGACTGACGAGCAGATATTCCGCGGCGGCATCAATTACCATTTCGGTCCCGATCAAACTGCTGCGGTTGGGCCGATCTATAATTGGGCGGGCGTGTTCGTCGGCGGCACCTTCGGCTTCGGCTTGGGTCGCAATGACAGCACGTTGATCATCCCGGCGACCAATGCCGAAAGCTTCGTGTTGTCGCCGCGCGGTTTCGACGGCGGCGGTATTGTTGGATACAATTGGCAGTTCGGAAGCTGGGTTGTCGGCGTTGACGCCGACTTTCAGGGCAGCGCGGGCAGCGGATATCTCACCTGCGTGAATCTCTGCAGCGGCGTGGACGCCACCACCATCGATCAGAAGCTGTCCTGGTTTAGCACCGTGCGCGGTCGGTTGGGCTACGCGGTGGGGCCGGCTCTGTTCTATGCGACCGCCGGCGGTGCCTTTGGCGAAGTCAAGGAGAACATCGCGCAGCCCGCGGCCGGCAGCGCCTCGTTCTCCCACAGCCAATCCGGCTTTGCGGCTGGCGGCGGCATCGAAAACAAGTTGAATTTTTTTGGCCTGCTGGGTCCGAACTGGACAACGCGGACGGAGTATCTTTATCTGGGCCTCGGCAGCGTCAGCGATACGTTTGCCAACCCCGCGGTCGCCGGCGGCGCTCCCCAAACCCTCACCAGCAATCTGCACGAGCATGTTTGGCGGACCGTGGTGTCATACAAGTTTGGCCCACCGTGACGAGGCTGATCTCGATCGCTGTGCGTGGTACGACAAAGCCCGATTTCGCCGCGGGCGTCGGGCGTGGATGTCCGGCGTTGGGTGGATGGCCGGCGTTGGGTGGATGTCCGGCGTTGGATGTCCGGCGTTGGATGTCCGGTGTTAGATGTCCGGTGTTAGATGTCCGGTGTTAAATGTCCGGCGTAGCGCCGGCGCGTCGTGCGACCTCCTGCCACGGCGGTAACTTGACAAGGGCTTGAGCCCAAGCCTAATGTTTTCACTCCCTAATCACATAATCTGAGGGAGGTTCCGTATGAAGAGGGCCTCGTCTTGCGCCCTGGTCGCGGCGTGTCTGTCCTTGGTGGCAGCTGGGCCGATGACGAAAGCGTGGAGCCAACAGGCTTCTTCCGCCGCATCGCCGTCGTTGGATTACGAGTTTTTCAAGGCCAAGGTCGAGCCCGTCTTCCTTGAAAAGCGTCCTGGCCATGCGCGATGCGTTGTTTGCCATTCGTTCAATAACGCGCCCTTCCACCTCGTGCGGCTCACACCCGGGAGCACGAGCTGGACTGAAGAGCAGTCGCGCCAGAACTTCGAGCTGGTTCAGAAGGTGGCTCAGCCCGGCTTCGAGGGGAGCAAGCTGGTCGTGCATCCGCTCGCCGAGGAGGCCGGTGGAGATCCTCATCACGGCGGAGGCCAGCAATTTGCCTCCAAGAACGACCCGGATTGGCAAACATTGAATGCATTCGTGATGGGCACGAAGCTGAAATAACGGCATCAATTTGTCTCCTGATGAACGGACGTTTCTCCTGATCAATCCTTCAGGAGGATACCTTTACGTTGAGAGCAGGGAGGAACCAAGATGACGAGCAAACAAGCGTTTCGCGGGACTCTGACCGCTTTGGCTGGGATTCTTCTGTGCACGGTGACGTCTTCGCTCGCGGCAGCGCAGCAATCGAAGCTACGCATCATCCAGACGAACTCCGCCGGCGATAACATCCACATAATCGATGCCGCCTCGAACAAGGTGGTAGGTGAGATCAAGGGGATCGAGGCGCCTCATGGGATTGCGGTGGCCCCGGACGGCAGCCGAATCTATGTCAGCGAAGAGGCCGGCAATACCGTCACGGTGATCGACGGCAAAACCCTTCAGGTGACCAAGCGAATACCTCTGAGCGGGAACCCCAACCTCATCGATCTCACGCCGGACGGGCGCTGGCTCTATGTTGCAATCGCCCTGACGTATGACGACTTGTCAGATTTTCCGCGGATCAAGGCCAATTCGAGCGGCGGGGTCGACGTCATTGACACCGCCTCGCTCGCGAATGTCAAAACCATCCCGCTCAAGGGCGGCGTCCATGATCTTAACGTCACGCCGGACGGCAAGTACGTGATTGTCGGCAACAGCCGAGGCGCCAAGCCGCCCGCAAACGTGATGACCGTAGTTGACACGCGAACAAACGAGGTCGCGTGGACGCTGTCGATGAGTCCGGCCCCGTCCCCGATGGCAGTCACAAAGCATCCGGACGGCTCGACCGATAAGATATATGCTCAGAACGGGGGCCTTAACGGATTTGCGGTGCTGGACTTTGTAACGCGCGTTAGCACCAATCAAATCAAGCTTCCCGACATCCCGGCGGCCCAACAAAACCCCTTCGGTGGGCCTGCCGCATCTCACGGCATCGCCGTCACCTCGGACCAGAAGACGCTGCTGGTCAACAGCAGGCTCAATAGCACCGTCTACGCCTACTCGCTGCCGGACGTGAAGCTGTTGGGAGGCGCCGCTCTCGGCGGCAAGGGTGCCGGCTGGCTGACGATCACACCTGACGACAAGACGGCCTACATCGCCAATGAACACACGAACAATGTCTCGGTGGTCGATATCAAATCTTTGAAGGAAACGGCGCTTATTCCGGTTGGGTTCGCACCGGCACGCAACGCCACCTGGATGGCCCCTTAAGGCAGCCTATAAGGATTGCGACGTGAAAGGACCGGGCGACCCTTGCGGTCGCCCTTCGACATGGTCAGTCATCAGATCCACCGCGGTCCTTTCTGCGTTCTGATGACCCGACCAGCCTGATTCCTCAAATGGCGACCACCAGGTCGCGCGACGGCGGCGCGCGCGCCCCGAGCACGTCGCGGCCGCGTGCGCGGAGGAAAAACATGACCCGTCTCGTTTTACGAATGGCCTGCAGCGTTGTGTTGCCCGCGCTCGCGGCTGCCATGGCGCCGGCCCGCGCGGAACCGCCCAAACTGCCGGTGCCCGCGGTCGATCAATCGGCGGTCAGCCAGCGCGGCTATTTCTATGTGGGCGGCCAATATGTTGGCGAGGCGGGCAAGGACATCATGCAGGGCCAGATCTACGTGGAGGTGCTGGCCCCCAAGGATGTGCGGCGTCCCTATCCGCTGGTGCTAATCCACGGCGCCGCCCAGACTGCCACCAACTGGATGGGCACGCCGGACGGGCGCAAGGGATGGGCCGAGTATTTCGTCGAACAAGGCTATGTGGTCTACATGATCGACCAGCCGATGCGCGGGCGCTCGGCGACCCATCCTGGAGACGGTCCGACCCGCATGTTCACGGCCCAGAATGAGGAATTCCAGTTCACCGCGATCGAGACCGAAGGCAGCTGGCCGCAGGCCAAGCTGCACACCCAATGGCCCGGCGACGGCCCCAACAAGGGCAAGAAGGGCGATCCGTATTTCGATGCGTTCTATGCGACCCAGGTCGAAACTGTCCTGTCTGCCGAAGAGACCGAACAGCGCAACAAGGATGCGGGGGCAGCGCTGCTCGATCGGATCGGACCCGCGATCGTGCTCACCCATTCCCAGTCGGGTGCATTCGGCTGGTTGATCGCCGATGCGCGGCCGCGACTCGTTAAGGCCATCGTGGCCGTCGAACCGGCGGGGCCTCCCTTCGAGGGCGCCGTCATTGCGAGCGGGAAGGCGCGCGCGTTCGGACCGACCGACATTCCGATCACCTACGATCCGCCCATCAAGGACCCGAGCGAGCTAGCGATCGAGCGTGAAGCCAAGGCCGATGGTCCGGATCTGTTCGTATGCTGGATGCAGAAGGCGCCGGCGCGTCAGCTTATTAATTTGAAGAATATCCCCGTCATGGTGATGGCGGGTGAGGCCTCCTATCACCAAGTCTACGATCACTGCACCGCCAAATACCTCAATCAAGCCGGCGTCAAGGCCGAATACATCCGCCTGCAGGACAAGGGCATTCACGGCAACGGCCACATGGTGATGATCGAGAAGAACAATCTCGACATCGCCCGCGTCATCGACGAATGGGTGGTGCGCAACGTCAAATAAAAAGAATCGCCCTGAGGATCAGGCGGGCGCCGCGTTGCAGTGTGACGTACTCCCAGATCCAATTGAGGGCCACCACGACACGGTTTCGCACGCCGATCAGGAAGTAAATGTGGGCCACGCTCCAGAACACCCAGGCGATGAAGCCTGTCAGGCGAAGGCGACCAAACGAGACCACGGCGTGTTTGCGTCCGATCGTCGCGAGATCGCCGAGGTGGCGATAACGAAAAGGAGCGGGCTCGGCGCGTGATTGCACCCGCGCGGCGATCAGCCGACCCACATACCGTCCCATCTGCTTTGCAGCCGGCGCTAGCCCCGGGGCCGGCATGCCCGTCGGTCCGAGGGCCAAAGCGGTATCGCCGATCGCGAAGACTTCCGGGTGGCCGGGAACCGACAGGTCCGGCTCGACCCTGATCCGTCCGCTCCGATCGGCGGCTGCCGAGAGCCAGGTTGCGGCCGGCGAGGCGGTTACGCCGGCAGCCCATATGACGGTCGCGGCCGCGATGCAGTCGCCTTCGGCTGTACGTACGCCCTGTCGATCAAGGTCCACAACCTGTGCCGAGGTCCGCACCTCAACGTGCATCGATTGCAGGGCGTGCTGAGCATATTGGCTCAATGTCTCGGGAAAGGCAGCGAGCACGCGCGAGCCGGCTTCAACCAGCACAATACGGGCGTTTCGAGGATCGATGCGGCGGAAATCGCGGGCCAGCGTGAGGCGTGCCATATCGGCGATCGCCCCCACCATCTCGACGCCGGTAGGGCCGCCGCCCACCACCACAAAGGTCATCAGGCGGCGTCTTAGCGTTTCGTCATCTTCAAGCTCCGCCCGTTCGAAAGCGAGCAGGAGGCGCCGGCGGATCGCGGTTGCGTCCTCGATGCGCTTTAGTCCGGGCGCCGCAGGTGACCACTCCTCGTGACCGAAATAGGAGTGGGTCGCTCCTGTCGCGAGTATAAGGTAGTCGAAGGGCACGCGCTTTTCTCCCTTGAGTACAAGCGCCCGGGCGCAAACGTCGACGCCCGTAACCTCGGCCATCAGAACCTCGGTGTGCCGCTGGTGCGAGAACATCGAGCGCACCGGCCAGGCGATATCGGCCGGGGAGAGCGTGCCGGTGGCGACCTGGTAGAGCAGCGGCTGAAAGCAGTGATGGTTCACCCGATCGATGAGCGTGACGCGAACCGGCGCCCGCGCCACCGCCTTTGCGACCTCGAGCCCGCCGAAACCCGCGCCGACAATGACAACGTGGGGCGCCTCGGCGACCGGTTCGCCGCTTTCGGAACGCGAAGGTCTTCCTTCCTGGCCTAGCCGGCCTGCCAGACTATCCATGCCACCAATCCCATTCCGAGCGCCACGGCGAAGCCGATCAGCAGCCACCCCGCTCCCACCCCGCGACGGGCAATTGACTTGCTCGACCGCGACACCTCGAGCCTTAGCGCCGTCTCGACAGCCCACGCGTCCGGCGGCGTGCCGGCCGCCTCCTCGTCGGTCCCGAGCGGCACCACAGCCGGGTCCGGCCAATCGACTTTGTCGCCGGTGCGGCCGGCATCAATGTCGTCGCGCAACTGGGCGATAGTGCTTCTGTTCAAGTGGATGACCGATCCGGATATGGCGCCTCCCAACCGAACAGCCAACTCGCCGCCTACCGTGGGGTTCCGGTTGGCTCGGTTGCGTGCTACCTGGCTCACACCTAGCGGGCGTCGCAATTGCACCCTACTCCGGCCGTACATCACGGCGTTTCTTCAACCTCGGAGCCGCTCCAATGCCATATTCCTCATGTGCCAATCCGCCATTGTTGCTGTGGTCATTCACGGCCATTGCGCTATGCATATTGCCGGCACAGGCGCAGGCCCCGCGTCCCGGTCAACTCGCTCCGGGCCCCGGACAACTCCAGCCTTCCGGCCCATCCGGGCAAGCGCCGCGGGCGCAACTGCCTGCGCAGGGAAGCCAAGCCGCGCAGGAGCAACAGCCGGCGCCGCCCAAGCCCTACAAACCGATCGCGGTGAGCCCGGCACAGCCGTACAACGACCCGAGCTTCACGGCCTTTCGTAAGCAGCTCGGCGACATCGCCGGCCGAAAAGACCGCGCCGCGCTCGCCCGGCTTGTCGTGCGCAACTTCTTCTGGGTGGCTGAAAAAGGCGACAAAGCCGATAGGAAAAAGTCCGGCATCGACAATCCGGCGGCCGCGATCGACCTCGACAACGCAGATGGCTCCGGCTGGCAGGCCTTGGCTGAAGCAGCCAATGAAGCAACCCTTGAACCGGTGCCGCAGCGCAAAGGGATCATGTGCGCTCCGGCAATTCCGAACTTCGACGAGATGGCTGCAGATCAGATGGCCAAGGACACCGGTACCGAGCCGAGCGATTGGGGCTACCCCAGCAAGCCGGACGTCGAGGTGCACGCCACCGCGAAGGCCGACGCGCCGGTGATCGAGAAACTCGGGCTCTACCTCGTCCGCGTCATGCTGGAACCGTCGGACGCCGGAGCGCCGGAGGGCTTCCTGCGAGTGGTCACGCCGTCCGGAAAAGTCGGATTCGTGCGTGAGGACCTCATTTCATCGCTCGAAACCGACCAGCTCTGCTATGTCAAGGATGCAACCGGCTGGAAGATCGCCGGTTTTGCGGGCGAAGGCTGAACCGCCGGCTTTCTTTGCAATCGCCGGTCGGATCCGGTCCATCGTCACCTCTCCCGGTCGCGTCTTTAGGTTTCGACGGGAGAGGTCTAAAATTCACGCGCTCGTCACGCTAATTTCGGGGGGCCCTCGACAGGGCTTCAAGTGGGCGAGTTTGCGCCTCGCGAACAGCTCCCGCCAACCGATCCCTTTGACCGGACCGCCGAGCCGATTGCCAAAATTCCGCTCTAACGCACCGGGCGCGATCTGAGCCGGTCAGGCCCCAAATCGCGCCCGGGATCGCATCGGCGTTCAGGCTATGGCAGCACTTCCACGAAACCGACACGGCCGGACGTGTCGCCGCTGAAAAAGACCCGATTCGGATTGTTGGGATCGATGTCGATGCGGCGCGGATCCGACTGCGCCTCCGGCAGCGGGAACTCGACCCATTCCTCTGTCTTGGGATTGAAGCGCGCGATCTTGTCGACCTTGTGCTCGCTGACCCAAACAAGGTCGTTCTTCTTGTCCACCACGACCGAATAGTTTCCGGCGTTCGCGGTCGGCGGCGAGAAGATCTTCATTTCCTTGGTCTTGTAGTCGATCTTCATGAGCTTGCCAGCCTGCCAAAGCGCCACCCACAGGTCGCCATGCGCGTCACTGTTCATGCGGCGCGGGAAGGCGTGCCCTTCTTTGTAGGGGATCGCGTACTCATCGACATTGCCGGTGGCAGGATCGATGCGTGCCATCTTGTCGATATTGTCCTCGGCCCACCAGACCGATCCATCTCCGGCGACCGCGAGACCGTAGGCGCCGGGCTCTTGTTTGCCGTGCGCGCTCGGAGACTCGTAGAACTTGAATTCCACTTTTTCCGGATTGAGCGCGCGAACCTCTTTGCCGAGGCCGGTCGCATAGATGGTGCCGTCGGGATGCACCGCCATGCTGTTGCCACCCGCATTGCCATGGCCTTTGGGCCACTGGAAGCTCGCGAATTTGTTGTATTTGGTGTCGTAGCTCAACCAGCGTCCGTTGGGGCCGTCTGCCACCCACAGGATGCCGTTCTTGTCGATCTGCGGATTGCCGAGCCGCTGGCGATTGGGCGCTGCCGGCCCGGGTGGTGGCGACACCTCGACGAACTCATACGTTACCGGATCGAAGCGGCCGAGCTTGCCGGCGCGCTCGGCCACCCAGCCGTTGCCCTGCGGATCGGTAGCCACATCGTGCGGCTCCGCGTAGTGATTGACGAGGTCATATGTCACGGCGCGATATTTTGTAGCCTTGCCGGTCAAGAGCTCGCGCGGCAGCCGGCTGTTGGCGTCATAGGGCTGCTCGGGCTTGAAGCTCGCAGTGAGGTAGTTCGCGATCGTCGCCGCATCCTGATTGGAGATGTCCGGGACGTTCTGGATCGCCATCTGGCCGCGCATGCGATCGATGATGTGTTCCCATTCCGGCAGCGTCGTGCGCTTGACGACGATGCGCTGAGTATCGTGGCAGGTCGTGCAACGCGCCTCGACGAGAGATTTTCCGTCGCCAGCCGGCAGATTGAGCGATGCTGCCTTGATCTCTTCCTCCGGGATGCGCTGCGGCCACGCGGGTGGCAGGGTGGCGCCCTGTTTATTGGCGAGCGTCAGGTCGATCTTGGCATTCTTGCCGCCCTCGACATTGACAGGCGCAGACTTGTCGCTCTGGAAACCGCCACCGATGCCCTGAACGACGTATTGACCAGGCGGCAGGTCATTCGCCTCAAAGCGGCCCTGGTCCTGGCTCACCACCATGAAGGTCAAATGGCGGTCTGCATCGGCGAGCTTGACCATAGCGCCG
>JASHYD010001314.1 GCA_030043175.1 Xanthobacteraceae bacterium
GCGCCGCAGCGGAGATTGGTGCGCTTGCGGAAAATCTCGGTTTCGCGCCGATCAAACTTGGCGGGCTTTCGGAAGGTGGGCTGCTAGTCCAGGCGCGCGGAAATAGCTGGGGTCAACTGATCTTTAAGGACCTGGTTAAGTTCGACGGATGAACACGACGTCCCCACCGGCAAGGACACGACGCGGCGATCGGATCGAGCGCGATCCGATCCGAGGGAAATGGAGAAATTCCTAGGAGTACCGAGAAGAACGTCCAGACCGTGAAGGACTTCTTCGCCGCGATCGGCCGCGGGCGACAGGGAGGGTCTGCTGGCGCTGGTCGCCGAAGACGTCGAGTGGATCATCCCGGAGCGAGGACTGGTCGCTAGCCGCGAACGCGCCACGGACACGCGGGGCTGGCGGACTTGGTAAAGACGCAATCCGAAGCGGGTCCAGCGCTCTGCTTCGACCTCCCGCGCGAGAGCGGAGCGGATTTCACGCCCGGGCTTGGAGCGGAGCTCGGACGAGACCAGATCCGCAGCCCGCGAGCGCGGGCCGTGGCTGATGTAATCGGGCGAGATGAGGAGATCGCAACCGTCGTCTGCGACGCCGCACACCACGGGATGCACATGCGGGTTGTCGGTGTTCCAATGGGCGATGCCGACCCAATCCAGCCGGGTGCCGAGATCGCTCTCCATCTGGAGCGCCAGGTCGCGTGTAAAAACCCCTGAGGTCGGTCATCTCACCGGCATACTCGGGGGACGACGAACCGGAAATGATGCCGGTCGTTGAGGCCGCGTCGCGCGCAGGCTACGGTGTCGTCGCGGTCCTCGGCAGCGCTGAACGTGCGGCCCTTCTCGCCATTCCGGGTGACGCCGTCGCGCTCGAGGTAGGCGACGTGGGCCGACATGGGCGCCAAGCCGAAGGCCCGCCCTTGATGACGGACACCCGGGCCTTGACGACGACGCGACGTTCGGCGGCGAACAGCCGGCTGCGGCTGAATGCGGTGCGGCCTCGCCCGAACGCCGAGCGGCCGCCCAAGCGACCACCTCTCCTTCCGGTCATCAAACTTGGTTAGACACCCTGCCTCCTGGCGCGCAAAACCTCGTTGATGAAGCTTTCACGGCGGCCTCGATTGCCGATGCACCCCATCAGGATCTCGAACTAGTTGTGGTCGCCGCTCACGGGGGTCTCTCGGGTATTTCTGTATGGCTGGTGCCGAAAAGGACCTTGAGAAATCGAGCTTTTTGCCTTCGAGTGGCACTGCCGACCGACCGGCGGCACGCAGGAAGCTAAGCCATGTCAATGGTTTAGCGGCGCGTGGCACCGCCGCCTTTATCTGTCGAGGAGCCAAATGTTGCCGCCGCCCCAGCCGATGGTTTAGGAGCCCCCGCGGTTGCCGCTTTACGCGCTGATGCTGACGCCATGTCCAGGAGTGTTTATGACCTGCGTAGACGTAACTGGCGAATTTGGGATCATCATCCGCCGCCATTCTCTCATCGAGAGAGACGTGTCACTGCACTCGATCTTGGAAGTACCATTGACCAGAACGATGAACTTCTAAGCTTCGGCCCGAGCTTTGGACAGGAGGCGCTGGACGTTCTGACCGACAGGCTAATCGCGCTTGGTTTGATTTACGTCGATGACTTCTTTGAATTTGTTGGGATATTCCCTACATGGTGCAGGTTTCACGCCTCCCTGGTTCCCCCGGTACCGTCCTAAGCGCTACAATCGGAAAAGAACACCGAGACCATCGACCATCTGGAACGTCTCTTGGACCGTGGTGAGCGATCGCGACCCGCCCATTTGCGAAAATTCCCCAAAAAAATTTTACGTTTTTGGAAAAAAATTTGGCAGCTGCCGTAAAGCTATCGCCTGGAGGTTGATTGTCTCGCGTCGATGGATTTCCACAGAGAGGACGCGCCATGCGGTACACGTCAGACCCGCGCGTGGACGCGTATATTGAGGGCCTGCCCGGCTGGCAGCAGGACATCTGCCAGGAGGTGCGCGACCTTGTGCACGCTGCGGACCCGGAGGTCACCGAGACCATCAAGCGGAGCACCCAGCCGTATTTCGTATTGCTGGGTAACGTTTGTGCCCTGCTCGCCGCGAAGGACCACATCAACGTCTTCCTCTACGACGGCGCCATCGTCCCCGATCCCGAGGGGATCATCACCGGCGGCCATGACAACAAGACCGCCCGCACCGTCGCGGTCCGCCGGGGCGAGAGGATCAACGCGCCCGCGCTCAGTGCCATGTTTCGGCAGATCATCGCCAACAACCGGGCTGGCGGCTGGCGCAAGCTCAAGCCCAAGAGTTAGTGCAGCACTCATCGCCAATGCAGCGGTAGGTGACCCGGGCCATTCCGACCATCGACCATCCCGCAGCCGTCTCTCGGACCGGGGTGAGCGATCGCGACCCGACTATCCCTGAATTTTTCAAAAAACCGAAAGCGATCCCACGTCGATCAGCAGCGGCCCGAGTGCGGCGACTTGTTGTTCTGGCGAATGTCTGTTGGTGAAGGTGAAGCTGGCGTGCGGCTCGACCCAAGCGAAGGCCGCTTGTGACCCGGAGCCGACATTGACAGTTTGCCGGATTGCAAGCATCAAAGGCGCAACCCTTGGCACGCGTCACCGTTGCTGCATCACTCTGCCTTAATCCCGGAGTCTTTGATGATCGGCCACCATTTCTCGGCGTTGGCCTTCACGAGCGCGCCGAGCGGCGACCCCAAATCGGAGCCGCCGGATGTTTGGC
>JASHYD010001315.1 GCA_030043175.1 Xanthobacteraceae bacterium
GTCGCGGCGGCAAGTCGCAACGCATGGCGCGGGTGATGTGAAAGCTCGGCGTCACCGGAAAGTCCCCCGAGTGGCGCCGATTCTGCCCTCTTTTCGAATCATGTTCGAGTCAGGCCGGATCGGATCACTGTTCGAGCATACGCGACCTCGTCAACGAGAGTGCGTGATCCCTAAGCGGGCCTGTGGTTACGGCGAAACTTCCCGGGCAAAGTCCGCCCGCGCCATCCCAGCCAATCGTCGGCACCTCGATCATCTGACCATCTCGCAGTCCCGGGACCCTGGCGAGCGATCGCAACACGCTCATCCGTGACTTTTTCCAAAAATCGAAAGCGATCTGACCGGAAACTCAGCCTCGACACCCTCCCCTGTCGCAAGACATTTCGGTCGGTTTCGCCCCAAGCGACCTCGTTATGCTCGCTGTCAGTTTGACCTGCTCTGACGTGACCTGTTGTGGCGAACGAGGGCGTAAGCGGCGTAAACATGCCGCACACAGCAACTCTATTGGAACTTCCACGTTCATCAAGCAATTGAGGTCGAAATGCGCCTTCCTGACAAAGGAGGGACCTCTGGACACACGAAGGCTGACTTCGCTTCACATCGATGTTCCCTCGATGCGGCCGGGAACGGCCGGGGCCTGTGCGCTTGGAGTACTCTCCGCTTTGGCGGCGACGGCTGTGCGCGTTGCTATGGATCCATACCTCGTAGGTAGTCAGTATATTACATTCCATCCCGCCATCATAATTACAACCCTAATCAGCGGGCTCGGCGCGGGCTTTCTTTGCGGGCTGCTCAGCGTTGCTGCCGTCGTGCTGTTCATCCGCCCGCTTGATCTTGCCGGCGCCTTGCTGTTCTTCGTGGTGATGCTTTCTGACGTGCTCGTGCCTGCCGCGATGCGCTTTGCCGTTGAACGGTACCGTGAGCTTAGCCGAACATTGGAACGGCGCGTCGAAGACCGCACCGCTCAGCTGATGCAGCGGAGCTGCGAACTCGACGATAAAAACCGGCAGCTCCGCGAAGCCAACGAAGAAATCATGGCGATGTATGAACGCGGCGGCCTAATGCTGGGGCGTCTCAACCCGAAAGGCGTCGTCATCGATGCCAACCGCGCCTATGTGGAGGATCTCGGGTTTGCGACGGCGGATATCATTGGAAAGCGATACTGGGAGTGCAGTTGGTGGCACCTCTCGCCAGAAGTCGAGAACGACATCCGCGGGAGAGTTGAGCGGACCCTGGCGGGGGAATCGTCTCGCGGAGAAACGAGCTTTGTCACGGGGAATGGCGAGGAACGCGTCTTGGACCTTTCCCTGATGCCGATCAGGGATCACGCTGGTCGCATCGTCTCTGTCTTTGTCGCCGGCCTGGACGTCACCGAACGCGCACGGCAATACCAAGCGACATTCGAAAACGCGGCGGTCGGCATCGCACATGTTAGCTCCGATCTCAGATGGCTCAGAGCCAACAAAGCGTTGGGCCGTATTCTCGGCTGGCCGATAGATGAACTCGTAACCAAGTCATTACGTGACTTCAGTCATCCGGATGATCTTGCGGTCGATCTTGCATATGTGGAGCAGATACGCGCAGGAAAGATTGAGAGCTATGGTATGGACAAGCGCTACCTGCGTAAGGATGGCACGGTCGTCTGGGGCAGGCTGACTGTCGGCTGTGTGCGCAGGAGTGACGGAGCAATCGACTATTTCGTAGCTGTTGTTGAGGATATCTCCGCCCGAAAATGTGCCGAGGAGTTGCTGAAGCGCCAAGCCGACCTTCTGGATCAGTCGCACGACGCAATTTTGGAGTTGCAGACCGATGGCCGCGGCATCGTTTACTGGAACCGCGGAGCCGAGAGACTATACGGCTATACGGCTGCCGAAGCGGAGGGACGCAAAACCCACGAATTGCTCCGTACTCGCGCCCCCATCCCTATCAAGGACATCGACGCGCAGATTGTCCATGGGAAAAGCTGGTGCGGCGAACTCACCCACACCACGCGCGACGGACGGGATATCGTGGTCGAGAGCCGCATTGTCCCGGTCTCGTACGACGGTGAGATATTCGCGCTGGAGACGAACCGCGACATTACGGACCGCAAGCGTGCCGAAGGGGAATTAACCAAGAGCGAGGAGCGGTTCAGGACCTCAATCCTCCACTCGCCAGTGCCCCACCGCCTTGTGGGACGATCGGGAACAAATCCTTGCCGTTAGCCAAAGTTGGCTCACGGCAGCAGGATTCCGTTCGGCAGACGAGTTCCGACGGACAGAGGATTGGGCGACACGTGCATACGGTGAGCGCTCGGGCGAGATATTGGAGTTACTTCGAGAGATCATTGCTACGGAACCGGAGGCGCGGACGGATGAACATATTCTCACTCTCGGTGGCGAGAAGCGCGTTTGGAATTTTGCTACGGCCGGCTTGGGAACCCAGTCGGACGGGCGACGTCTCTTTGTTACGGTGGCCCATGACGTAACCGATCGCAGGGCTTATGAGGAGCGGATCGACCTGCTGATGCGTGAATCCCGCCATCGCACCAAGAACATTCTCGGTCTCGTACAGGTGATTGCTCGCCAGACCGCTACGGGTGATGCGAAGGACTTCATCGACCGCTTCAGCAAGCGTATCCAAGCGCTGGCAGCCAATCAGGACCTACTGGTTCGGCACGGGTGGCATAGAATTGATGTGAAGGATTTAGTGCGAAGTCAACTCGGGCACTTTGCGGACCTGATCGGAACTCGGATCAACTTTGACGGACCGAAACTGCTTCTGAACGCTGCTGCCGCCCAAACCATTGGCCTCGCAATCCACGAACTTGCGACCAATGCCGGCAAATACGGCGCGCTCTCAACAGAAGGTGGCCTCGTCGACGTGAGCTGGCGGCTCGAGGATGATACCTACACGATGGGTTGGATCGAGCGCAATGGACCGCCCGTGCGGCCCCCAGAGCGTCGGGGCTTCGGCAGCACGGTCATCGAGGCGATGGCGAAGCGTACTGTCGGCGGTGAGGTTGAGGCTAATTACGATCCCTCAGGTTTCGGGTGGCACTTGACCTGCCCAGCAGCCAATGCGCTTGAGGAAACGGCGGACATTCACAAGAGTTAACGGAAACAGCGTTGCCAACAGCACGGCCTCCGTCCTCTTGCCGCGCTTCAGGATGCGGCGCCGCGGTGGGGCCCCTTGGCATGTCGTGGTCCGTCCCGCATCGTCCCCTGGGACTGTGAGAGCAACCGCGACCCTGGGCACGGGAGCTTCCAAGCAACATGCCTGCGCGAGGTTGCCAACTTACCGATGGACGTCGCAGCGGCCGACAAGGCCAAAGTTACACCGTAATCGACCGATCGTCCTCGTACGCGCCGGCCCAGTACGCCTTGAGCGCACTGCGCGACAGCTTGGTT
This sequence comes from Xanthobacteraceae bacterium, assembly GCA_030043175.1. Next base: position 3,387 of record JASHYD010001315.1, read on the forward strand.
TCGACGTGTCTCTCGGAGGCCTTCCGCCAGCTTTTCGACGAGCTAGGTTACGCCGCAGCCATAGTGCCACGCCGGGCGGTCCAGTTGATCCCGCGCGTCAACGCGAGCGTGGTGCGTGTCAGCTCACCATGGCGACGCTCTCGATAGCGCCGCTGCCGTTCCGCACCAGTCATCGAGATGGTGGACTTCCGGTTTCTCGTTACGAGCATAACGTCATCGCAGCGCCCCAGATTAGGATTTTTTGGAGGGCTGAATCAAACGTGACGGAACTGTGGTCTGCAGGTAGAGTGGGAGGTGTAGGCAGGCCTTTTTTGTTGAACGTGTCAGTAGGCGCCTGTAGCCTTGCCTAATGCCGCAAGAGCTGAGGTCAGGGCGGGGGTGAGCATGCCTCCAACCGCTCCCTCAATAATGTTTCGAACGGATCGCGCAGCCTCGCCAAGAATCGAGTGAGACGGTGTGCCTTTCACGAGTTGGGCCTTGATCGTCGCGATGTCGCTCTGCAGATCAGAAAACTTCTCGGCTACAAGACTCAGTTCACCGACGCCCGCCTCAATGGCCGCGATCGCGGCCTTCGCTTCATCGATCCTTATAGTAATGTTTTGCGATTGGGTGGCCCCTGGGCTGCCCTGCTGCACCACGCTGTTGTTCATCTCGTTGATAGTGATCGCGTTTGACACCTGGGGGACCTCCGGCTCGCTGGGCATGAAGAAACCTACATCGTATTGCCGCACGGAAAATTGCAGGTGATCGTCTAGAGCCGCAAATTGCTCGGTGATATATCCGGGAAGAATTGACGCTTCAGATCGGGGCATGATGGCCTTCATGGCGGCTGCATACTGGTTCAGCCGTTCGATCGTGCGCTGCCGAAGCTCGTTGCGATCCAAGTCCGTGGTTCGAATAACGCGACTCAACTCGCCGAGAACCGCCTCAACACCCTTCTCGAATTCCCCCCGTATGGCGTCGCAGAGCAGGAGTACGATGCGACTGGAGCGACCGTGAACGGTCCCTTGCGCCCTGACCTGCGCGACCGCCCAACCCGCGCGATTCGGCGCTTTACCGATATGCCAATCGATCAACGCCAAGAAATCATCGATGTTGGGTTGTGCAAACGCGCAAATAGCGTCCCCTGCAAATTAGGCCCCCATGATGGATTGAGTGCGCGCCACCAATCGAAATCTGCAAAATGTTGCCACCAGTGTTGCCATGGATAGTTTTCCGACAACTTCTGTATTCGTAATTTGCTACAGGAGCAAAAGTAGTGGCGGCGGTAAGATTATAAGATTCCCAAGGCGCCACGAGTCAGATTCTTTGCGGGCATGCCGCTGCCCGAGAACATTGACGGTCTTTCGCCTGCCGAACTGAAGCTGTTGGTAGTGAAGCTGTTGGAGGAAGTGGCCGATTTGCGCCGAACGGTCGCGGCGCAACGCGATGAGATCG
>JASHYD010001316.1 GCA_030043175.1 Xanthobacteraceae bacterium
GACCGCCACCGCCAATACGTTTGCGGACGGCTTGGCGGTGCGGGTGCCCGATGCGACGGCGCTTGCCGTCATCAGCGGCGGCGCAGATCGTATCGTCGAAGTCTCGGAAGGTGAACTGGTCGAGGCGATCGGCATTTATTTCAGCGATACCCACACGCTTGCGGAGGGCGCCGGCGCCGCGCCGCTCGCGGCGCTCATCAAGGAACGCGCCCGCATGCGCGGACGCCGCGTCGGCCTCATCCTGACCGGGCAGAACATTGATCGAGCCGCCATGCACGACATATTGGCCGGGCGCGTGCCAGGTTGGTCAGACGGGCGTGACGCCGGAGCATTGGCGTTTGGGGGACCGGCGATGACTTCGACCGAGCGATCAAATTGACGGTCTGGACGCCAATTTCGGCGGGGCCGCTTTAGGACTTTTCAATACCCGACGACACTGCCGTACAGATCGTATGCATCGGCACGCTCGATTTTCACGATGGCGAGTTCGCCGATGCGCAGCGGCCGGCGCGATGTCACATGGACCGTACCGTCGATCTCCGGCGCGTCGCCTTTGGTTCGGCCCTTGGCCCAAACATCCGGTGCACGCGAATCGACCTCGTCGATGATGACCTGCCGGCGCGTACCGACGTGGCGCCTGAGGCGGCGTGCCGAGATCGCCTGCTGGCGCCCCATAAGACGGCGCCAGCGCTCTTCTTTGACCTGATCCGGCACAGCTTGCGCGAGGTCATTGGCGGCCGCGCCTGTCACGGGCTCGTAGCGAAAGCAGCCGACCCGGTCGAGCGCCGCTTCGTCGAGCCAGTCGAGGAGAAAGGCAAAATCCTCCTCGGTCTCACCAGGGAAACCGACGATGAAGCTCGACCGCAGCGTGATATCTGGGCATATCACGCGCCATGCGCGAATACGATCGAGCGTCTTTTCCTGAGCCGCCGGACGGCGCATGCGTGTGAGCACCGTCGGCGCGGCATGCTGAAATGGCACATCCAGATAAGGCAGGACCTTGCCCTGTGCCATCAGCGCGATGACCGCGTCGACATGAGGGTAGGGGTAGACGTAGTGCAGCCGTACCCACACGCCGAGCTCGCCCAATGCCGCTGCGAGGTCGAGGAACCGCGCCGCAACATCGCGCTCCTTCCAACGGCTTGTCGCATATCTGATGTCGAGGCCGTACGCGGATGTGTCCTGGGAAATGACCAGCAGTTCCTTTACACCGGCGGCGACCAGACGTTCGGCCTCGCCCAGCACGTCGGCAGCCGGCCGCGACTTGAGGCCGCCGCGCAGCCTCGGGATGATGCAAAAGCTGCAGCGATTGTTGCAGCCTTCGGAAACCTTCAAGTAAGCATAGTGCCGGGGCGTCAGCTTGATGCCTTCCGGCGGCACCAGATCAACAAACGGACGGTGGCGTGGCGGCGCGGCGCGATGAACGGCATCGAGCACGTCTTCGTATCGTTGCGGACCGGTGACGGCGAGCACATTGGGAAACTGCGAGGTGATTTTTTCCGGCTCCGCGCCCATGCAGCCAGTTACGATCACCTTGCCGTTGTCCCTGAGAGCCGCCGCGATCGCCTGAAGGGATTCAGCCTGGGCGCTGTCGAGAAAGCCGCAGGTGTTGACGATCACCAGGTCGGCGCCGTCATGCTTGCGGGCGAGTTCGTAGCCTTCCGCGCGCAGGCGCGTGACGATGCGCTCGGAATCGACAAGCGCCTTCGGGCAACCCAGCGACACAAAGCCGATTTTGCGGGCCGGTTCTGCGCCGGGCGGGATCGTTTGCGGGACAAGATCAATATTTGCCATGGGGCCGATATAGGCCGTCGCGGGCTCAGGTGCGAGCATTAGCCGTCGTGGTCGGGGAGCGACGGATTGCGCAAAATGGTAAATCGGCGCGCACCTGGGACCGCGGGCGCCCCAGTGCGGCGGCGGGCGTGGCCGGCGGCTCCGGCGCTAAACCGCTTTCGCGGCCGCCAAAACTTCCTCGGCATGGCCTTCGATCTTGACCTTGGGCCAGGTCCGCACGATTCGCCCGTCGGCGCCGATCAGCACCGTCGTGCGAGTGATTCCTAAATATTTTTTTCCGTACATGGACTTCTCCCCCCACACCCCGTAAGCCTTGAGCATTTCATGGTTTTCGTCCGAAGCGAGCGCGGTCGAAAGGGCGTGCTTCACCTTGAACGCATCCTGCTTCTTGACCGGGTCGGCGGAGACCCCGACCACGGCGATGCCCGCCTTGGCGAAGGCCGAATGCAGGCGGGAGAAGTCCTTGGCCTCGATGGTACATCCCGGTGTATCGGCTTTGGGATAAAAATAGAGGACGAGCTTTTTGCCCCTGAAATCCGCGAGCGACACGGTGCCGCCGCCATCGCGGGCCAAGCTGAAGTCGGGTGCCTTGTCGCCGGCCTTGAGATCTGCCGTCATGTGCCTTTGGCCTTTGCCTTGGTTTCGTCGTTTTCCAACAGTCTGTTGGGACTTAACCACACTCCGCGCCGCGAGGGAGTAGATTAGCGTTAACCCCCAATCGTTACCCTGACGCATAGGGACTTTCCAGCAAGCATGGCGGTTGACCACGACAGAAGACACTTAACCGCGGACTTGCGCACTGTGGAAGCAAGGTTGCATATGCACCGCAGCGCCGAGGCGATGCGCGCTGCCGCCTCCCCTCCCGCTCGCGGGGGTGGGGAGGCAGGGGTTCGTTCGGCGATGGCGCGGCCCGCCGCGCGCGGCTGGTGGCAGATCGCGCGGCGCTTCGCGAGGCTGCCATTGCGGGTGATGCAGTCTCGGTTAATGCGCCGGGTTGCTGTCGGCATGGCGGCGGTCGCTGCTATTTTCATGCTGGTGGCCGGCGGGCTGTGGCTCCGGTTGGCGAGCGGGCCGATATCATTGGACTTCGCCACGCCTTGGATTGCGGCGGCGGTCGCGGAAAACTTTGGCAGCCAGTTCCAGGTCGACCTCGGCGGCACCGTGTTGGAGCGCGACGAGCATGGCCGCATGGCGATGCGCATCCACTCCATTGCGGTGCGTGATCACGACGGTAACGTGGTTGCCAGCGCCCCGAAGGCGGAGGTCGGGTTCTCCGCAGGGAGCCTGCTCGCTGGGCGCCCGCGGGCCGAGCGCCTCAACCTGGTGGGCGCCGAACTTGCTGTCCGCGTCGAAGCCGACGGCAAGGTGACGGTGTCGACCGGCGCCAACCAGCGTCCTGTCGCCATTACACCGGCGCCGCCAGAGGACCGATCACAACCAGGCGGGGGGGACGCTCCTCTCTACCTTCCCTTGCAGTCGGGGGAGGGGACATCGGTATCTCCCCCGCAAACGGGGCCATACCCATCCTTGCCTGCGGGGGAGGCCAGGCAGGCAGGCGAGGCAAGCCGCAGCCTGCAGGCGAATTTTGCTGCTTTCCTCGCCTGGGTGGACAGCCTCAGCGCGTTCGGCCTCGATGGCGGCGACTTGACGGAAGTCGGCCTCAAGAGCGGAAACCTCGTGGTCGACGACCGGCGCAATGGTCAGCAATCGCGGTTCGAGAACATCCACTTAAGCCTCACCCGCCCGCGCGTCGGCGTGCTCGAATTCGAGCTGGGTTCGGAGGACGCGAACCGTCCGTGGCTTGTGCTCGCATCGATCAAGCCCGGCAGCGATGGCGCGCGCATGATCGACCTCGAGGCGCGTAAGGTCTTGCTCAAGGACCTGCTGCTCGCCCTGCGCATCGACGGCGGCCAGATCGACACCAATTCCGCCGTGTCGGCGATGCTCCGTGCGGAATTTACCCAGGACGGAACGCCGCAATTCGCTTCCGGCCGCATCATGGTGGGACCGGGCTCGTTCATTGATGTCGGCGATCCGCAAGCAAAGATCACCATCGACCGCGCCGAACTCCAACTCGATTGGAACGCGCCACGCCGGGTGTTGGCGATGCCCTTCCAGATCGTCGCCGGCGGCACGCGGCTGACTCTCATGGCGCAGGCCGAGGCGCCCCAGGATGCGAGCGGAAACTGGGCGCTCAATTTGACCGGCGGCTCACTGGTCCTGGCGCCGACCGGTCCCGGCGACGACCCGCTCGTGCTCAGCCATGTCCTGATGCAAAGCCGGCTCGATCCGGTAGAACGGCGGCTCAACATCGACCGCGCCGAGGTGGCCGGCAAAGGCGTCGCCGTCGCCCTGTCGGGGAGTCTCGACTACTCCACATCTGATCCCCGGCTTGCGATTGGCCTGACGGGGCGCAAGCTTTCGCTTTCCGCGTTCAGACAGATGTGGCCGCCCTTCATCACGCCTGCGGTGCGCGATTGGATCATTGAACGAGCATCGGGCGGATTGATCGAGCAGGGCGAAATCACCACCAATGCGCCGCTGTCGACCCTGCGTTCCGGCGGCCCACCGGTGCCGGACGATGGCTTGTCGATTCAGATCCAGACCTCCGGCGTCGCCATACGGCCGTTCGACGATCTGCCGGAAATCCGCGACACTGACCTCGTCACCCGCGTCAAGGGCCGCAACGCGACGGTGACGCTTGGGCGCGGCGTTGTCCAGATGTCCTCGGGGCGCAAGCTCACAGTGGCGAACGGCGTTTTCGAGGTGCCGGATACCAGCATAAAGCAGCCGCCCGCCAAGGTTCGCGCGCGCATCGAGGGTCCGGTGGCGGCGGCAGCCGAGCTTCTCAGTATGGACCGCCTCAGGGATGCCGCCGGAGTTCCGCTTGACCCCGCCACCAGCCGCGGCAATGTGCTCGCGACCGTCAATCTCGCGCTGCCGCTCGCCAACGAAGTGAAATCCTCCACGCTCAACTATTCGGTCGCAGCTGACATCGTGAATTTTTCGGCCGACCGTTTCGTGATGTCGCAAAAGGTCGAGGCGCAGACTTTGCGCGCCACTGCCAACAATCAAGGCTACCAGATCAAGGGCGACATGCGCATCGGCGGCATGCCCGCCACAGTGGAGCTGCGCCGCGCTGCTGGCGAGCCGGACGCAGAAGTGCGTTTGACCGGCACCCTCGACGACGCGGCGCGCGGGCGGTTCGGCCTTGATGTCAACGGCGCCATCGCTGGCCCGGTCCCGGTCAAGGTTGGCGGTCGGGTGGCGTTGAGCGGCGATGCGGATAGCCGCCTGTCGGTCGAAGCGGATTTTACGCCGGCCAGGTTCGATAATCTCGTCTCGGGGTGGAGCAAGCCGTCGAACCGGCCGGCGCGCGCGACCTTCACGTTTGTGGGCCGCGGCAAGCCGACCCGGCTTGATGATATTGCCTTCGACGGCAATGGGGCGTCGATCCGGGGCAGTCTCGCGTTCGATCAGAATGGCGATCTCGCGAGCGGGACGTTTCCGGTGTTTGGATTGGCCGAAGGCGACAAAGCGAGCCTCCAGCTCGAGCGCGCGCCTGACAATCTCTACAAGGTGACGATGCGCGGCGACACCTTCGACGGCCGCAATTTCATCAGGGCGACGATATCGGGCAGCA
>JASHYD010001317.1 GCA_030043175.1 Xanthobacteraceae bacterium
GATCCGGCACGTGGCCACGATCTTCCTCAATGCCGGCGGCGGCCGCGATGGCCTCACTGCGAGCGCGCTCGTGAGCAGCCCCCCATGGCAGCACCACATCAAAGCCACGATCGCGCACGCCGCGCGCCACCGTCGCCCAATGCCCGTCCGCCCACAGCTTGCCAGGCTTGGCGGTCGCGTGCAGCAGCACCGCATACGGCCTGCCAGCAGCGGTGCCGGCGATCGCAGCGCGATCGAGGCCGTAATCGAGGGGATGCTTCGCCTCATAGCCGAGCGCGAGACCGCACAGCGCGCGGTTGCGCGGGATGGCGTGAGCACGCCATTCGACGTGGTGACGAACATCGTAGAACTGGGCGGCAAGCGGCTCACGGATGCTGGCCCGGTCATAGCCATGCCGGACTCCGCGCACGGCGCCCGCGATCAAGGCGGTCCGGAGCAGACCCTGGGTGTCGATGGCCGCGTCGAAGGATCGCGCGCGAAGGACGGTGCGAAAGCGCGCAATCTCATGCCATGTGGCGGGCGCCAGCAGGTTTCTGCGCCAGCGCCGGGTAGCGACCGGGATGACGTCATTCACGGCGGGGTGCAGGCGGGCCAGCGGTGCGTAGTCCTCCTCCACCACCCAAGCCAGCCGGGCACCAGGCAAATGCCGCCGCACATCCGTGATGGCCGGCATATGGTGGACGACATCACCGAGCGAAGAGGTTTTGATGAACAGAATGTCGGCCATCGATCGGCGGCTTTGCGAGGCCCCCCCACTTCATCCCCTGCGTGGAGAGAACGTGGGAGGGCCCGGTCGCTCCTACATACCGCCTCGGGTTCTGTCACGCAAAGGTGCGTCAAGCGGGCAAAAGGCGGCCGAGGCCGGTGCGCCATTTCCATTGCCTGGAGCGGCGCGCCCCTGCCCACCCTTGTACAAGCGCAACCGCCAGACCCAATCACAATGGCGCTGACGCTGTCTTGTCCGCGGGCAGGTACTGCATGGGATCGACCGGGGCGGAGTTTTTGCGAATCTCGAAATGAAGCTGCGGGGTTGCGGCGTTACCGGTCTGCCCGGACTTGAGGATCACCTGTCCCTTGTGAACCTGGTCGTTGCGCTTGACCATGAGTTCGCTGGCGTTCGCGTAGGCGCTGACGAAGCCGTTCGCGTGACGCACCAGCACGAGGTTGCCATAGCCCTTCAGCTCGTTTCCCGCATAGGCGACGACGCCGTCCTCAGCGGAGCGCACCGGGGTGCCTTCAGGAACCGCGAGGTCAATGCCGTCGTTGGGCGAGCCATTCACCCTGGCGCCGAAATTGTTGATGACGCGGCCGCGCACTGGCCAGCGAAACCCCGGCGCGCCGTTTGGCGCCTCTGCGGACGGTGTTTCGGCAGGCGATGCCAGGCGGATATTCGCCGCGGTCTCCGACGCCAACTTCCCGGGTGCAGCGGCAGGAGTGTATGTCTGCTGCCCCGGCTTCGTTTGAGCGACCACCGGCGCACTTGGTTGCGGCCTGCCCGCCGGGGCACTCGTCTGCGCTCCTATCCTGAGCGGGATCGTCAGCCGCGTCCCGACCTTCAGCGGGGTTTCGGGCGTAATGCCGTTTGCAACTGCGATCTCCCTGATGCTGACCCGGTATTTGCGGGCGACGCTGCTCAACGTGTCGCCTGAGCCAACCGTGTAGACGGGCGGCGTTGGCAGTAGAGTTTGTGCCGAGCTGCCCACAACGGACGTTGAAGTTGACATTGCGGGGTGAGCGGGTGCCGGGAGTGAGGCCGCAGGTGCGTAGGGGGCTTCGGGGACTGCGGCAGACATCGGCATGCGCGGTGCAGCGGCATGGGTGATCTTCGCGCCGCCAGCCGCTCCGGCGAAATCGGGCGCAGAGACCGGCGCAGGCGGCGCATACGCGGATACAGGTGCGGGCGGCGCGTATTGAGAAGCGGCCGGCGCATAGGCCGGCACGTGCGGGGGTGGTGAATATTGAGGAGCGGGCGGCGCATACGGCGTCGCAACGGGCGGCGGCATCGCCTGTGGCGGCACATACTGGGGAGCAGGCGCGTACTGAGGCGGCGCGTACTGAGGCGGTGGGTACTGAGGCGGCGGGTACTGAGGCTGCTCGTACTGAGGCGGCGGGTACTGAGGCTGCTCGTACGGAGGCGGCGTGTGCTGAGGCGGCGCGTACTGAGGCTGCTCGTACTGCAGGGCGGCATATTGAGGCGTATAAGCCGCGCCGCTCGGCTGCGCCTGTGGCAACGGCTGACTCTCCACGGCTACCGTACGCGTCGGCTGCATCGGGGCGGGGGCCGGCTGATTGGAAGGCGCGCGCGCGGCGTAGGGATTACGGTTGGGATTTTCAGCGAAGCGGGACACCTCGGAGCTGCAGCCGGCTACGCCGATCGCCACGGCGGACACGAGGCCGCAGAAAAACGCGCAACGCAGTCGTCGCTTGGCAATAATTCTAGCCATGTCCGCACTCGATGAACCCGCTTGTTCGGACAGTAAGGCATTGGTGAAGTAAACATCCCTTTAAATTTTCAG
>JASHYD010000006.1 GCA_030043175.1 Xanthobacteraceae bacterium
CTGCCGACGGCGGGCAATCGTGGGGTGAGGCCGCGCTACAAAGCCCTGTACTGAGCATGGCCTTCACGCGTTTTCGTATGCCTTGGCAGTGGAATGGTGGCCCGGCCACCTTGCAGAGCCGGGCGTGGGACGAAGATGGCAACGCCCAGCCAACCCGGGCGCAATTCGTTGAGGCGCGTGGCGAGTTGCCATCGGTCCCGCCACTCTTGGCCTTCGAAAATCATCATTTCAATGCGATCGCGGGCTGGGCAGTCGATCAAAAAGGGCAGGTGACACATGTCTACGCATAGACTCTTTGTGCTGGCTGCAGCTCTTGCTGTTACGTGTGTAAGCAGCCCCATGTTTGGCGCAAGCCCCAATCTCGGCCAACCCATCAGCAACGCGGACTTGGCGCCATGGGACATCGATGTCGAACCGAGCGGCGCGGGCTTGCCGGCGGGCAGCGGAACCTCGGACCAGGGCGCCCCCATCTTTGCCGAACAATGTTCCGCGTGTCACGGTGATGGCGGGAAAGGCGCAACAACGACCACAAGCGGTGCGCCGGCAGCGCCGCCGGTCGTCAGCGATGTAAAACGCAATGGGATCGATGACACCACGCTGACCATCGCAAATTATTGGCCGTACGCCACAACCTTGTTCGACTACATCCGCCGCTCCATGCCGTGGACGTCGCCAAGATCCCTTACCGACCAGCAAGTCTACGCTCTGACGGCCTACATTCTGGCCCGGAACAAGCTGATCGACGATAAGCAAGTGATCAACGCTCAGACCCTGCCTAAGGTGCAAATGCCCAACAGGGATGGCTTTATCCCGCGTTTCCCCAGCCGCATGCCGCACCAGTAAGTGAATTTGGAGGGGTTGATCGAGCGGAGATGTTCATGGCGGATGCTTGGCATCACGCGTCGAACTCTTCCTTTCCGCCGCCGGCGGCTGCGGTAGAAACGATCGGCGTCATGACGATCGCCATGATCGGCTCGAGTATCTCCTCGCAACTCGTCGATCTTGAGATCGCGGATATTGGCGGAGCGTTCTGCGTATCCGCGGATGACGGGTCGTGGATTGCCTGCGTCGCCACCATGGCGGAGGTTGCGGCGATTCCCCTCGCCGCAATCCTCGTTCGCGCGCTGACCTTGCGCACAGTCATGATCACCTCATCCGTTGCTTTTCTGCTTTCTGCGCTTGCGAGCCTTGCCGTCCGCGGCGAACCTGAGCTTCTCGTTCTGCGTGCAATTCAGAGCTTCGCCGAGGGTACGGTCTCAGTGCTCATGTTCGTTGCCGTCATGGCGAGTTTGCCGCCCGGAGCTGGGCGTGCCATCGGCCTTTCTGTCTTCGGGTTTGCGTCGACTGCGCCTTCCGCGCTCGCTGCCTCAGCGGGCGGGTACCGACGTTGTTCTACGCAACGCGCGACGTGCTGCCCCTGCAAGGAACGACCGCCGCAACGCTCTTCAACCTGAGTCGGGTGGTTGGTCAGACCTTCGGTACCGCGGTGATCGGCTCACTTATTACCGAGCGCGAGAAATACCACTCGGCCGTACTGGTCGATGCGATCAGCCAGGCGAATTCGGAAATCATGGAACGCTTCGACAGTTTTGTGGCAGCGTTCCTCGGGGTCCACGGCGATCGGGCGCTCGCACAGACACAGGCATGGGCATCCATCTCGAGCACAATGTCCTTGCAAGCCTACGTTCTGGCTTTCGCGGATGCGTTTGTGCTGGTCGCAGTCGTGCTCGGGATGTCCGCACTTCTGGTAGTGCTGCTACCGCCGTTGCGCGAACGCGCTTCGCCCCCGATAGCGCCTTCGCCCGTGGGCCGCCCTTCGCTCGCCCCGGAGACGCGGCCATGATTGATGGATTGAAACGTGTCGCGCTCGCCGTGGCGGTGCTGGCGGTTGGAGCCGCTGCTCTCTATTTCGGCCATCAATGGTATGAGCGCTCACAAATCTTGCAGAGCACGGACGACGCGTATGTACGCGGAGAGATCACGGCCATCAGCTCCCGCGTATCGGGATACGCGGTTGAGGTACCCGTGAATGATAACTTCACTGTCAAGGCCGCTCAGACGCTCGCACGGATCGATCCGCGCGAGTATCGAATGAGCGTATAGCATAGGGTTTCGAAGATCAATCGGCGGGTGAGCGCAGGGAACAGTCGCCCAGCCGTGGTAAGGCGGACACCCTGACCATGATGTTCGAACAGAGAAACACCGAGATGGTCCTCGAGGTGGTGCACCGGGCGACTAAGGGTGGACCGGTACACACCCAAGATCTCGAAAAAATACCGGAGCTGCGCAGGATCGACGTTTTTGGCAGCTGCCCTCGGCGCTTTCGGTGCCGATGGCAACTCGCTCACCGAGTGTGCTCCGTCACGCCTTCCGCCACATACGATGTCCGCGAACGTCCGTTAGATTCGAAGGCAGTAAAGTGGTGGCTAAAAGCACCGGTTCCACTCTGAATTGCTGTACACGCCGAGGGTGGTGGATTTGACGTCGTGAGATTGCGCCAGAGGTTCGCGACCGCTTTCTAATTTCTAGAGTGCGGCTCCGTATTTAGGCTGATCAAGTGATCGAATGACATAAGCTGGTGCATTACCAAGACTTAATACTGCCGATGAGGCGCGAGAGCCTGAATTGCGGTCGAAGGAAGCAATTGGCGATTGGCTCGCACTCGTGTTTACGGTTCAGGCCCTAAGCTCCACGATCGCCGAACTGATACTTATCACAGTGGTCGAGTTTTTGAACCCGTCATGCGACCCTCATTTCGCCCGACAATCTCCTCGGAGGCACGTCATCAATTAGGCTCCGTGGTACAACTCACAAGCGTCATATTACATTTCTTATCTACATAATTTAATAATTGACTTACCAACAATTCGTTAACTCATCGATACTATGTCACTACACTCCCACCCGCAGCCAGCCGAGTCACAATAATAGACGATTTCAATCACGAAAACCTGACGGTTTCGCCTGATTATGTTCCAGCACCCGGTACTCTTCCTTGTGGAGGTTCGGACGCGTGAGGGCAGCCGGACGAAGCTCACGCTTGCAACCTAGCCAAAGCGCCAGGCGATGCGGCTTACGCTTCAAGCGACGTCCGGCGAGCGTCCGTGACGCGGATAAGCTCAATCATGAGCGTCACACGGCGGTACTCCGTCATGGGCTCGGTCACTACAGTTGCGAGTTTCGCGAGCACAAGGCTGGAGGCCATCTCCACTGAGAAGCCATGCGCTAAGAGGAAATGCTCCGTCGGACCGCACTGGGTACGGCAAGCGTGTGTCTATCGTCACGGTTCCTAGCGCCGTCGCCGAGCGCGAAATTCTTCCCGGCCGGTTCCGAACCACGACCGCCAACGAGCTCTCCGGTGCATTACACCGGAGGGCCGCAAAAATTATTTTGCCAGCCTTGGTCAGGTTCGCGCAAACCTTTTGCGGGTGTTTTCCCTGGTTTCGCGTAGAATGACCTCATGGCGGATTGGGAACTTGCAGTAGCTGCGCTTCGCGAGGTTTTGGGCTACTCGCGAACGCTGCAGCGCTGGTGCGAAGTCAGCCGGCGGCCGACTTTGTCGCGCCTTGCCAGTGAAGGGTAAGGCGCGGTGTAGGTTTCAATCGAGGAAGTGCTGCAGTGGGCGTATCGGGACAAGCTGCCGACGCAGACTGGGATGCGAAGATCCGGGCACCCAGTCGCCAGCAGGGCTCCAAGGTCCGCGCTGCTACCGACCTGAATGGTCGCAAGCGCACCGTTGGCCGCCTTCGGGTGATGGTTCGCTATCGAGTGAGGGCCCGCCGAGATCGCGCATCAGCATCCAGCCTGGTCTTTGTGGGCCGCGACCAAGGCTGGGCGGGCAGTGGCGCGCATCACCGGCAGAAAAACACTTTCACGGCGTTGAACAGCGCCTTTGGATCGTATTGACTTTGGTACACCGGCGGCGGCGCGGGGCCGCGCTCAAGAAGGCGGTAGATTGCCTCCCACGCCGTGCGGACGGAGCATTCGATCGTGAAGGCGATTTCCTTCGGAACCTCGACGTACTGACCGACGAGTCCGAGATTGGTCGCTCCCTCCGGGACCGGCGAAGGCCTGTCGCTGCGGCGCCGAGGGAGCCAGATATTGTTGACGTAGGGCAGATAGCAAGGTACGCAAATCGATGACGCCATGATCGCGTCCAATTGCTTGTCGAGCCGCAGCTGCTTCAGCGTCTCCTCCAAGATCTCCTCGCCAGTGCAGGCCGTCATGGGTTTTCGCACGAAATCGCCAGTGCAATTGGGGTAGAGACCATAGCCCCACCAGACGCTGGTCCCGGTCGGTTGGTCGATGATTTCGGGCTGATGAAAGATGGACAGCGACAGCACCCAGCCCGAGTCCTTCAGCGTCACGAGCCCGCCGAGTCCCGCCTTGCTCCCGGTCAGCGCTGCAATTTGATTGATGAATTCGGTCCCCGTGTCGGTGACCGTGAAGGTCACCCACAGCGAGTCGGGGACCCGAGGCGCGCCGAAGAAAGTGCCGGGATTGCCGAAATCCGTACGCCCCAGCGCCAGGCGTTGCCACAGCGCCCAGGAACGTCCGGTTGGCTGTGGATTGGTCGCCGCGGTCATCGATCCCACGGAAAAGTCGGCAGCTTGCGATCCGGTGATGACGAGCACGAGATCGTCCGGCGCGACCGCAACCGATGTCGTGGCGCCGCCCCGTTCATAGTCGAGGCGATCGACCGTAATGCGGCCGGGCGCCGGCGCGATGCCGATGTCCCGCACGAACGCGCCGGTAAGGAAGTTCACGCCCTGCGGGCGCAGCCACGCGACCAGCGGTTCGATGAAAAACTGGTGCTGGTTGAGGGGCGTGCGCATCACGCCCCGCATGTCCGACAGGTCCGGGAACAAATAGAGGAAGCGGTTCATGTAGCGCCGAAACTCGATCGCGCTGTGCCGGGGCAGCGATCCCATGATCGTCGACCAGAGGAACCAGAATTCGGTCGAAAAAAACCGCTTGGAAAAGAACTCCTCAATCCGCCGACCGTCCAGCATCGCTTCGGGTGTCAGCACGACCCGCGCGAGGCTGAGGCCGTCGCCCAGGCTGAGGCCGAAACGCGGACCGTGAACGATGCGGCGGTCGCGATCGAAGATGTGCGCCTTGTCCTGGTAAGGCTCGCCGGTATTGAAGGCGAAGAAGTCCTCAGTGACGGAAATCGAGGGGTTGCGGGCGGAGGGGATCGACTTGAGCAGGTCAAACGTGCAGCGGAATCTTTCGTCGAAAACGGAGCCCGGCACGTTGTAGCCACTCCGCGCGCTGCCGCCGAGAAAGAACCCGCCGCCCAGCAACTCGTCCGCCTCGTAGATCGTGATGTCGGCCCCGGACAGGCCGGCGTTCCGGATAAGCAGCGCGGCCGCCGCCAGTCCGCCGAACCCGCCACCGACAATGTGCGCCCTCATCGGCTTTCTCCCCGTACTCTGGGGCGGCGCTTTGAAACCGACCACCCACATCAACTGCCGCCGGTCGCTGCAAGCGACCACGCTGCTAGGGTATTGCCGAGCCGCGGGATACACTCGGTAATGCCAAGCGTGGGCATTCCTACGAAGCAGACACGTCGCGGAGCACGGGCGCCGCCGGTTCCTAGAGGATAGCATTATTACCCGGTGGCAAATAGAGTGCTCGCGGAATCCACGTCGCTTCCGTTCCCTGATGGGCCAATTCCTAAGGCACGGAGCGCGAGACGAGACGACGCTGATCACTTCTTGAAATGAATGCCGACACCGTTGCCTCGGTAGCCGAGCGATGTTGGCGCAAAAGGCGGCGGCTGACCCAACGGCGCCATCCGGGGCAACCAATCCGCACAACCAAGTGCTGGCGACCGTAGGCCACAGCATCTTGGCGGATTGAGCGCGAGGAGGCGACCGCGTGGCCGCTGTTTTTGTCTGCCCGACGTGACGCGCTCTGTTGCTCGCCAGTGAGCGCACGGCGAACCGCGTTAGGCCCACGCCTATGGACTGTCCTGGCGGCCGTCGGCAAGCGATCGTGGCGACGCGATGTGCGCGACCCGCAATGTCGCGCTGCAGCACGCTTCTGAGAGCCGGGCAAAAATTCCCGATATCCGTGTGGATGGTCGCTGTGTGTCGGAATAGCAACACAACGGCCCAAAATGGATGCAGACCAAGCTAACCTAGTTGGCCATTGACCAGTTTTTATTTAGAATAATTATAGAATAAGTGTTGGGGCGGGTATGACCGGGAGAAGGCCAAAGACGTCTGTCCGGCGCGGTTGTTGCGCTCTAGCATGCAGCCTGCTCGCTGCCGTCCTGGCACCGCCGCAACAGGCCCTCGCCGTCGACGAAATCCAGCTCTACAACGCTGAGATTGACGAGGTCGGGCAGTTTTCGATCCAGCAACACCTCAACTATACTTTCCTGGGCAGCAAGCAGCCTCCCTTTGCGGGCGGCTTCCCATCGAACCATGCGCTGAACGGCACGCCGGAATTCGCCTATGGCATCACCGAGTGGTTCGAGCTCGGCCTCTACATTCCCTGGGCCATCGATGGCAATGACCGCTTCCTGTCCAACTGGTTCAAGCTCCGAACGCTGTTCGTAACTCCCCATGCCGATCAGAAGAGCTTCTTCTACGGCCTCAATTTCGAATACGACTACACCTCGCACCTGTTCTCGCAGACGCTGTTCGCTATGGAGATCCGGCCGATCATCGGCTGGCGTAACCCGGAGTGGGAATTGATCGTCAATCCGATCGCCGACCTCGGATTCGGGCGCTTCGGCGACATCGATTTCCTACCGGCGGCGCGGCTTGCGCGTACCTTCACCAAGGACCTCGCTTTTGGGTTGGAGTACTACACCGATCTCGGGCGGCCCGGCAGCTTTCTGCCGTTCGAGCAGCAAGCGCATCAGTTGTTCGGGGTCGTCGACTTCAAGGTCGGCGACGTCGATGTGGACTTCGGGCTTGGCTACGGGCTGACGCCGGGATCTGACCGGTTCGTCGCAAAGACCATCCTGACCTACGAGTTTCCTGTCGACGGCAAGCAGAACGACAAGGCTCCCGGAATAATAAAGGCCCCGCCGACGATGAAGGCGTCCATGCAGCAGCCCGCGACGCTCCAGGCCATCGCCGATCCGTTCGCCGGAATTCGATAATGATGCTGACGGATCGATCAGTCGCCTGAACCTGCCGCTCGCCAAGCATATGGGCCTCAAGGCTGAGGATGGCCGCCAACACGTTGTGCGCCACGGTCATCTGCCGGAGCACGAGGTGATGACCGGTACCGGCCCTGTCGCAGTCCGCTAGCCGCGTGTGCGTGATCGCGGCCGGATCGATACGTGCCATCGACCTTCTTCGGCACGATGCCTCGGCGCCAAGCCAGCAACGCATGGGCGAGCACGGTGGGCCATCCTCGGAGATGTGTTCGTTCGGCCGGATGCCAGTCTTGCTATCGTACAGCAGCCGAGCCAGCGCAGTTTTGCGGTCGCGGAACGGGCGATCGCGCAGACCCTCGCCATCATGCTCGATCAGGTCGAAGGAATAGAGGATCGCGGTTCGCGCACCCTCACCACGGGACAACTCCTCGAACCGTGACAAGCCGTCCGGCCCGAACACAACCGCCTCGCCGTCAATCGTAAAGCTCGTGGCCTTGGTCAGCTCGGCGGCAGCCCCGATTGCAGTGATTCACGGTGGACGTGGCGCGCGAGCCAATTGGTTCCGATACGCCAAATCTCGGAAGTAAAAGCGGATTGCGGACGGGGACCTAGCGAGAGCGTAGACGCCACGCCGACCGCGCGTATTGACGCAGGAACTGTAGCGCAGGCTGGATTAGACCGAGAAGCAGAGATTGCCCATGCGCTGACCGTCAGGTCGACAGGCAAAATATGGAAAGTCGCTGACAGTGTCAGCCGGTTTTAGTGAAAACTCGTCAAGGAATATGAGCATGGCGACGCCCGACACCCTTCGCTTCACCAAGATCCCCCCTTTCGAACGGTTCTGGTGTGATGCCTGCCCTTGGGTTTGGCTCACTGATCCCCGATCCCCTCGCAACCAAGCAGGCAATTAAGACCGCATTGGAAGTGGGATTTCGTCACCTCGATTGCGCGGAACGCTACCGCAATGAAGATGCGGTCGGTGATGCGATGCAGGAAGCGTTCAAGTCCGGGGCGGTTCAGCGGGAGGACGTCTTCGTTACCACGAAGCTATGGAACAACAATCATCGTCAAACCTGCCTTCGATGCGAGTCGCCGACGACTGCAGCTCGACTACGTCGATTGCTATCTCATCATACCCCATTTCGCCTTTCGACCCGGCGACGAGCAGGACCCGAGGGACGAGCGCGGTCAGGTGATCTATGATTCCGGGGTTACCTTAGTCGAGACATGGCGCGCGCTGGAGCGGCTTGTGGACGACGGCAAGTGCAAGTCAATCGGCCTATCGGACATTACTTTGGAGAAGCTGCAAGAGATTGTCGCGGCTGCACGGATCAAGCCTGCCGTGGTGGAGGTCGAATCCCATCCGTACCACCCCCCAATGGGAACTCCTCGACTTTTGTCGGCAGCGTGGGATTGTGTTGCTCGCTTTTGCGGCGCTGGGACATGCAATGGAGCCCAAATTCAGAACTCCTGACATAGCCGATTTCCGGGATTGGAATCAGTGGGTTTTTTGCGCCCCAAGGTGCGGACCAATACCTGTCCGCTTTTTTTGATTTCCAAGACGTAACAGCCTGAACGGACACAGCTTTCGTAGCGCCAGTTGCGGACCCAATCCTGTCCGCTCTAGCCCGAGGCATGAGCGCCCAACAATCTTTACCGCTGCCCTCGCCCGCGGCGTCGAATACCGTGATCATCAATGCGCGCTGCAGCTTGCGGATCGAGGCGACTCAGCGCGTGATCGTCGTCGCCGGGCTGCCGATGCATCACTATTGCGCCGAGGACGCGGTCGCCGAGGCCTATGCGATGGTGTCTTTGGTAGAGTCAGGCTTTGCTCAGCAAACGGACGTGGCGCGAGCGTT
>JASHYD010001318.1 GCA_030043175.1 Xanthobacteraceae bacterium
GCAGGATCGGCGCCAGTAACTTGCGAGAGAAGCGTAAACCATTCATCCCCCTCTCCTATTGTTCAAAGTCTGCCGGAAAAAGAAACTTGGCGTAGAGACGTCCCCTACGAGACGATTGGAACTGCTTGATGTTGCGGTGGGATGACACCATTGTGACACAGCACAACGCGTTGGTCCGATCCTCATCGGGTCGAGGATGGAAAAGGTCGTCGTCGGAAGTCGCGGACGCAGCTTCCTGTTACGGGCGAAAAAACCGTTGGTCGCGACGTCATAATCTCGGCTGCGCCTTCTCAGTTTAGCGATCACGCTTTGAGCTGACGGCATGCCATGCATTAAGCAGAGCACAGAAAGGCGCTAGCGACGGGGCCGGAACCTGGAGGCTTGTGCTTGGTTGCCGACATAGTAGGTTCCGGCGTGGGCGGGTGGATTGAAAATCATGTCAAATCAGCGGAGACGGCAATGCAGCGCCTTCGTAAGCTCATCAACGATCCAAATCACTGGCGGTCTTGTTCCCAGGAAATGCGCTTGACTGCGGAAAGGACGGCGGACCGGAAAGCCAAGGCCACCATGACGGGGACGGCTGAGGCGTACGACCGGATTGCGAAAGAGACCGAGTTGAAAATTGCGCCTGAAAAAGCGTCAAAAACGGATGAGCGCTAAGTCCCAAGATGAAACATTTGCCCAACGTGCGGGCCGCCATACCCGGGCCTGAGTGACCCGAAATGGCCGGGCGTAGTGCCAATCCCTCCAGGTTGCCCCTTCCAGCCCGCCAAGAAGCCTCCGCGCGAATAACGGCCGGACGTCAGCCCAAACCGCTCACCGACCTACCGGCTCCTGGCGCGCCGTCCGTCGGCTAGGGTGGCGACGAGGGGCGCGTACGAGAGGGGTTGCGCGCCATCCACCAACACCACCGTTTCTGAGTTCGATGAGGCTCTGCGGCCGGCGATCCAGTATCCGGTCTTTCAGGAACGACCGCCCTTAACGTCTTCCCATCCCTAAAGGGCAGATTTCTAGCGTAAGGGAGTGACGTTCCGCCGCGGCAAGAGCAAGAGAGGTGCGCGATGAGTGCGACAACATCCGCGCATGGGCTCACATGATCACGTTCTACGTGGCGCGGCGGTCAGCCGGGAGTGACCCATCCCAGCTTTGCTGGTTTGCATGCAAGGAGGCGGATTGATCCTTGCGCATCATCGTGTAGCCAAAGTAGATGAAGGTAAGTCCGATTAACTCGGTGATATATAATACTTCTACGTAGCCGAAGCGGGTGAAGCTTCCGCCAATGCCGGGAAGAAGCGCACCAATGGCGATGAGGATGTTGCCGAGGAAGCGAGCTCTTCCCCTATCCTTGGCGAAGTACTGGATGGCCGAGTAGACAGCACCGCCAAAGAGAAAAACGAAGGCGTAGAGGTTGAGCCAGGGAGAAAATGCCCTGACCCATTGCCATGCAAACACGCGCCCCGTGAGGCGGTAGTCGAACCCCTGCGGGATTTCAACCGGAGAGGATAACACGCAAACGGCGGCAACAAGAATGAACGCTGAGCACACTACAGCCGAGATGTCGGCGAAACGTTTTTTCATGAGCAGGTAAATCGTTCCCTGCGCCAGGGGGTATCCGCCGAGCAGGGCCCCAACAATGTACCAGACCTTCGTATTCCCCTCGCTCCAGCCAAAAATGGCATTGATGCTTTCCGTCAGCGTCCCCATGCCGAACGTCAGCACGCCCAGGGTCCACCATAAAAGATAGGGCGACTTCTTGGCGCGATAGTGCGGCACGATGCGGCTAAGGAAGAAAACCGAAAAGAGCGTGGTGAGAACTGGGATATAACTGACCATATCGGCTCAGGGGCTGGACCTCGAAACGCAAGTTGCCTTTTTACACCGCGGCGGCCGCGCAGATCAATGCTTACTGCCGGATCAGTAACCCGTCCCCACGCCTGAAGGTTGCCCCAGCCGGAGGCGGCGGTTACCGGACCCAGCCATGCACCAAACGCGACTGGCTACGCTGAGTTGCTTTCTCTGCCCCATTTGCTATCGGACATTTGCGGCCGGTCGGAGTTGCCCCCCGGCAAAGCTGGGACCCGATCGGAATACCGACAAGGTCCGGGTATTCCATCGTCCTGTGGCGGAAAGGGCGGGCGTCGCCGTCGCATCATCGCGCAAGTTCGCGCCATGATGCGGGCGGCCATTGGCTTGAATTGTCGTCGCGAAGGTTGCTTCTGCCGGCGAGATGACGCATGCTTTGAACTAGAAAGAGAAAAAATCGTTGCTGCTGCGTGGTTTCATTGCCGGGGAGCAGGTGCAATATGACAAATTGGATTGGTATATGCCGGCAAGCCCTCGGCCATTCGGCTCCCCCTGCGACGCGAACATCAAGGCTTTGGACGGGCGTGTTTGCCGCGACATTGGCGGCCGCGGTCATCGCCCCATCAGCGGCGCAGACGAGTTCCAGCGCGTCGCCGGCCGAAACGGCCTCCGCATGCGCCACGCCTGCCGACTGGATCGACCTGAAAACAGGGCAATCCATCGACAGGGGGCAGCTGTTTGGCGATCTCGCGGCGAAGAGTTCGGTCGTGCTGCTGGGGGAATCGCATACCGATGCGGATCACCATCGCTGGCAGCTGCAGACCGTGGCCGCATTGCACGGACGCGGCGGAAATATGGTCATTGGTTTCGAATCATTTCCGCGCCGCCTGCAAGCCGTCCTGGACGATTGGGTCGACGGCAAGCTGACAGATGAAGCTTTCCTGAAGGCGTCGGAGTGGCGACAAGTCTGGGGTTACGATGCAGCCTTCTACATGCCGTTGTTTCAATTCGCGCGCCTCAACCGCATTCCAATGATCGCGCTCAACGTCGATCAGAAACTTGTCGCGCGCGTAGGCCAGCAAGGATGGGAGAGCGTGCCGGCGTCGGAGCGCGAAGGTCTTTCCGATCCTGCGCCAGCCAGTCCGGCCTATCAGCGTGAGCTTGCGCACGTCTATCTCATCAAGAAGGCAATACCGCCTGGCGCCGATCCGTTTTCCAGCTCTCAAGGGCCGAGCGTTGCGGAGCCCGACGACGCCGCCGTGGAAGAAGCCGTGAAGCAGCCCGAATTCAAACGTTTCGTTGAGGCTCAGCTGACCTGGGACCGGGCCATGGCGGAGGCGCTGGCAAGCGCCAAGCGCAAGTTCTCCAACGCAACCATCGTCGGAATTTTGGGAAGCGGGCATGTCGAGGGTGGCTACGGTGTTCCCCATCAGTTGAGGGATCTCGGAATCACCCAAGCGACGTCGCTCCTACCAGTGCCGACCGACGCCGCGTGTATGCTGGTCGGCACATCGTTTGCGGACGCCGTATTTACGCTGCCGGCAACGCCCACGGACGAAACGCCGCACGCTGAGCGTCCAAGGCTCGGCGTCGCGCTAGTGGAAGGCGATGGCGCGCCCCGTATCAACCGGGTGGTGGACAAGAGCGTAGCCGAGATTGCCGGACTGAAAGTCGGGGATCAGGTCGTACGCGCCGCCGGCCTCACGATCCGAAAGCCTGACGAACTGGTCGAAGTGATCGCCCGGCAGGCGCCCGGAACGTGGCTGCCATTGAGCGTCAGGCGTGATGGCCAGGACATCGATCTCATCGCCAAATTTCCCGCGAGTCCGAGACCGGATCGATGATGTCGCGGCTGGCTCCCTGGTGCCACGGCACCGGCGGGACCGCATATCACGCCTTCTCGCCGCTCGCCAACAGAGGCCGGCATTTCCGCGACGAGCGAAAAATTCCGTGTGAGAGGCGTCTCCGGAGCTTTCTCATTTCGCGCCTGTTCCGCGCCATGAAGGCGGCGAACGCCATGATTATCCTGGATGAATGTGAGCAACGGTGGTTGATCACTCCTGGTGTTCCGGTCGATGATGCCGCCGGGTTTTTAAGGCCACCGACGAACTCTCATCGGTCTTCCCGGATTTCTCCTTTGACCGACTCTGGTCGGTCTGCTCAGAGCTTTCCTTTTCGGCTTTGATGTTTGGCGGCACAGATAAGGTAGCGAGAGCGAAAATAAGCGCCAGCGGAGCTGCAAACCACGCGACCATCGTGCGAAACTCCCCGAGAATCTTCGCGGGAAGCATTCTGCTTGTTCATTGTGGATGCAAAACAAACCGGATTTTCGGTGAGGTTTTTGCACAACTAATTAAGCCTGCATTGATGTTACACAGCCGCGCCCCAAAGTCGGTAAGCGAACACGTTGCGGATGATTTGCCGTAACGGCCGACCACCCCGACGGTGCCGGCGTATGATGGCGCAGATGCCGGCAGCGCGAGCTAACTATCCGCCAAAAGCATCGGCGCGAATTACAAAATCCGGGATGAACTTGGGCAATGAAATGTCTTGTCAATCCTGACCGCTTTGCTGGCGGGCACACACTGCGCCGCCTGCGAAAGCTGGACGGGATGGTTCACGGCGATCAGCTCCCCTGCCTCGTCTAACGCCAATGCAAGACGCATGGGCGATAATGATTTGTGCACCACTTCGGCCTTGCCGGCGTCGGCAGAGCACCCTGCCAACAGCTCCAAAGGCTTCCGGGAGCCACACAGCAAATGTCAGTTTTCCGACTTTAGGGCGCTTGCGATCGCATGGGGAGCTGTTCAAAAATTTCTGATCCGTCCAATCCCTATCGCCCACGCGGCGACGCGAAAACCCAATCGTCGAGCGGTTTCGAGCCGTGGGCAGCTCGCGCATTCTCGGCACGGTGGCAGCCAATCAGCTGCGTTATGATTTGCAGCGATCGCTTATATCCTGGTCAGTGCAAACTGATCGTGATCTGCTGCCCCGAGGCCATGTGTACCTCGGTTGCGGTGAACTCATCGCTTGGCCAATCCGCGCCCGGATATTTGTGATAGGTTAGGCAATGCGCCGCTTCTTCATCTTCGCGAAGAACTCGGGGCTGTAGCCCTCCCGATCAAACACAACGGTAAAGCGGTGCAGCAGAGGGTCGGCGTCGAGCTGTTCGGCGCCTGGCTGGTTGGGTATGTCCGTTTCGAGGCGCGGCACGATATCGCGCTCGAGCACCTGCAGCAGTCCGGGATCGACGGCCTGGCTCACCACAAAGAGGGGCTTGCCGTCCATGGCACTGACCCAATAGTCGGCGGTGGCACTGAGGCACAGACGTTCGCGCGCGACGTAGTGCTTGGGCAAAACCTTAGTCCTGCCGTGGTAGACGCGCACATGTCCGTCGACGTAAAGAACCGCCGCCTCTTCGGGGGCTTCCAGCATCCACGCCTTGCACAATGTTGAGCTCCAGGAAAACGCCTGTTCCTGGTCAGCCAAATGCTTGAGCTTGATGCGCAAGGTGCGCACTTCTGGAGCCCGGTCGAGGCCCAGCAACTTGCCCCATTCTCCCGGCGCGTAATAACGCAGGGCCTCGATCGACCTGAGCCGGCCCAGCGCCATGAAGGCCAGAAGCAGAAAGATGCTTGTGAGAACGTAAAAACCGGCTGGCAGGTGAAAGTACTTGGTAGAATGCCGCCACAGCCCGCTGACCAACAGCGCCGGCAGAGCCAGCAGGACGCCGCCTTTCGGAATGTCGAGAGCGCAGGCTAAGCGGGGAGCGGCCTCCCCCAGTTGCCCAAGGCTCGCCGCCAGGCGCTCCAGCGTTGCGGTCGCGCCCCGTCCCATCGGCGCGGCACAATCCGCCTCTGCCGCTCGCTCTTGGCGCTGGGTGGCGACGGTTGTGCGCCGTTCAGCGAAGACTGCACACGCGTTGCGCTCCTCTCCTCCACCGAACTGGAACAAACCGCAGCAGCACTCTCGCTTGGGCTGTTCGCGGTTAGCGGGGCATCGGCAAGGAATTTTTTTTAACCGGCGCGCGGATCCTTCCCTCGCGCATCGCCTTCTGCATGGTGTTGAGCTTCAGTCCCAGCGTCTTGGCGACATCTGCCGGAGTGGGCGACATCTGCCGGAGTGGCGCCGCCCGCAAGACGACCCTCGATCTCATTCACCACATCGTCAACCAGCACCGCCGGACCGCGCGCAACGCGCGGAGCGTAGAATCCCTTCGGACCCTTCTCGCGGTAGATCTTCACCGACCGCTTGACACTGATCGACGTCACCCCAAAAGCACGGATGATATCGCTCTGCTTGACATGGCCGGTGACGCAGAACTGGCTGGTGATCATGCGAAAGGTGGCGATGTCGGTCCCGGCATGGCTGAACACCGGCATGTGACCGTTGAAATAGGTGACCTGGCCGTCCTGCCTCCACAAGGCCAAGTGGTTCGTGATGTGCGTGACCCCATCGGGGAAAATGGGTAGCTGCAGTTGGGGCATGGCCGACCTCGCGCGGCGCGGGCGGCAAAACACCGCGTATCCGCCGCGGACCCGTCATTCTCAGAATCCCAGCGATTCGGCCAATTGCCGACCGCCCTTGTGCCGATCTTTCTTGTGCAAGATTCTGATACGCCGAGCGATTTGCCGGCCTTAGCTACCTTCCGCCGAATCCCAAGAGATCCGAGGTTCTGAAGTTGAGTTCGGCCTACGAGAGCTGAGGCCGTCGGCACCAGTTTTGGTTGGCTACGTTTGCCGCTCAGGCCCTGCGAAGGCGAAAAGGCGCTGCAATGTCTCGAGTTCATAACGTGTCTTCTTGCGTACAGTAGAAGCGGCGAATGTTGCTGGCGCAGACGTTGTTGCCCAAAACGGGACTCGCCCAGTCCCTCGATCCGCCGCTTCCATGAGCCGGTCGGAAGCAGATGCTAGAGCGTGGCGCCCGGAACTATCCAACACGTGTCGAGTTATGCGGTCGGAGCGGCAGGCCGACCCAATCCCGCATCCTCTGGCTAGCGGCGCGGACGCGAGTGCACCGATGGCGATCTTCCAGCCGTCAGCGAACGTGTTGATGAACGCAGCGCTCATCGGAGTGTTCGCGTTGGGCGTCATTCTGCTGTTGGCCATCTGGGTCGTCCCCGTGATCGGATACAACACCGAAGAGCGGTATGCCCCGGAGCAGCCGATCCCATTCAGCCATAAACATCACGTCAGCGGACTGGGAGTTGATTGTCGCTATTGTCACACAATGGTCGAGAAATCCTCGAATGCGGGAATGCCATCCACTGCCACCTGTATGACCTGCCATTCGCAGATATGGACGAACGCTGCGATGCTCGCGCCCGACCGTCAGAGCCTGGCCGAGAACCGTCCGATCCGATGGACGCGCGTCTACACCCTCCCAGACTATGTCTTCTTCGACCACAGCATTCACATCGCCAAGGGCGTTGGATGCACAACGTGCCATGGTCCGATCGGTGATATGGCGATGACCTGGAAGGCACAAACGCTCTACATGAGCTGGTGCCTTGCGTGCCATCGCGATCCCGCACCTCACCTCCGCCCTAAGGAGGAAGTCTTCAATCCCCATTGGCATCGCACGCCGTCAACTCCGTCCGGTGAGGAACTGATGGCACAGTATCGAATAAATACGGAAGCCCTGTCGGACTGCGGAATCTGCCATCGATGACGCAGCAGGCCCGCACATATTGGCGCAGTCTCCAAGAACTGGCCGAGGACCCGGCGTTTGCGACGATTGTCGAGCGAGAGGTACCGCGATTTCGCGATATCCTCAGTGCACTCGACCGGCGGCGTTTCCTCGAGCTCATGGCGGCGTCGATGGCGCTCGGCGGGCTTTCGGGGTGCGGGCCAGAACCGAACCCGCGCCAACTCCTTCCCTATGTGGAGGAGCCCGAAAACGTCATTCCGGGGCGGAACCGCTACTATGCCACGGCGATCACTCAGGAGGGCTACGCCACCGGCGTTCTGATCGCGCACCAGATGGCGCGGCCGATCAAGGTCGAAGGCAACCCGGACCACCCGGCGAGCCTTGGCGGAGCCAGCGCGATAATGCAGGCAAGCATTCTCCAGCTCTACGATCCACGCCGCGCGCAGTCCATCATCGGTCGTGGAAACATCACCACATGGGAAAGTTTCGCCAGCGCGATCCACGATCGCCGCGCAGCCTTGATGGCGAGGCAGGGCGACGGCCTGCGCATTCTGACCGGCGCAGTCAGCTCGCCCTCGCTTACGGCGCAGCTCGCGACACTGCAGCAGCAGTTTCCCGAGATGCGCTGGCATCAATGGGAGCCACTTCATCGCGACAATGAGTACGCCTCGGCCATCAGCAGCTTCGGACAACCCGTCGAAAGGATATTCGACCTCGGCAACGCCGACGCAATCTTCGCAATTGAGAGCGATCTCATTTCGGCGACACCTGGCTGGTTAGCATATGCCCGCAATTTTGCGGCAGCGCGGCGGCCGACGGAGACGGGCGGCACGATGAGTCGCGTCTATGCCATCGAAAGCGCCCCCACTCTGCTTGGCGCCAAAGCGGACCACCGCCTCGCCATGCGGCCGGCCGAAATCGTCGCGTCCTTGCGTGAGCTGGCAGCGTTGCTCGGAGCGGGACCGCAGGAATGGGGTCAGCAAACTGAAAATAACGTCGCTTCTGCCTGGTTGCGAGCCGCGGCGGATGATCTGGTCCAGCACAAAGGCAGAGCGCTCGTGCACGCCGGACGCGAGCAGCCGGTTGAGGTCCACGTCTTGACCGACGCGATCAATGCTGCAGTTGGCGCGTTCGGGAATACCGTGCGACTGATCGCTCCGGTCACTGCTCCGGGTGGTTCAAAACGTGAGTCGCTTTCCACACTCGCCGAAGACATGGCGTCCGGAAAAGTAGATACGCTGCTCATTCTTGGTTCAAATCCGGTTTATGACGCCCCTGCAGACTTGGATTTTGCCGCGCGACTACTTCGTGTGCCGTTCTCGGCCGCCCTTTCGCTTTACGACGACGAAACTGCAACCGCCTGCAGTTGGCGCATTCCCGCCACGCATGAGTATGAAACATGGGGTGACGCACGCGCTTTCGATGGCACGATAACAATCCAGCAACCACAAACGCGCCCGCTTTATGGCGGGCATTCACCCCAACAGGTTTTGGCGATCCTGCTTGGCCAATTGACGCCCGATGACTATGCGCCATTGCGCGACTATTGGCGACAACGGTCGCAGCAGGAGGGCAAAGGAGATTATGAGACTTTTTGGCACGACGCACTTCGCGTCGGCGTCGTCCCTGATACGGCAGCATCCGCCATATCACTGACGCCGCGTGCTGGAGTTGCTGCTCAGACGCCCCCAACCGCGGCCGGGAGCGACGGCAATCTCCAGGTCTTGTTCCGGCCTGACGAGGGAACCTGGGACGGACGCTACGCCGACAATCCTTGGCTGCTGGAGATGGCGCGTCCACTTACGCGTTTGACCTGGGACAATGCCGCGCTTGTCGCGCCGAGTACAGCGAAGCGGCTCGGCCTCGACACGCATGACGTCGCCGAGATCTCCGTCGGGCACAAGAAGCTCAAGGCGCCGGTGTTCGTGCTGCCGGGCCAAGCGCCCGATTGTATCACCCTGCCGCTGGGCTGGGGTCGTGCTGCCGGGGGGCTCGGCGTTGGCGTCGGTTTCGACGCCTATCGCTTGCGCCACGCGGGGCATCCCTGGATCGCCGAGATTGTGTCGATCACCAAGACGACGGACCGCTACCGGCTGGCGACAACCCAGGCCCAGGATCGCGTGCTCGGGCGCGACCTCGTACGTGAAGCGAATCTCGAGCAGCTCAACAGCAAGCCAGAAACAGTGGTCAACAAGGGCAAACCGGAGTCGCTTTACCCAGGATTCCAATACCCCGACCGCGCTTGGGGAATGGCGATTGATCTTAACTCCTGCATCGGCTGCCAAGCCTGCGCGATCGCCTGCCAAGCGGAAAATAATGTGCCCGTGGTCGGCAAGGATCAGGTTCTCGCCGGGCGCATCATGCACTGGCTGCGGATCGATCGCTACTATTCGGGGCCCGCAGACGCGCCCGATACGGCGTTCGAGCCGATGCCCTGCATGCATTGTGAGAATGCGCCATGCGAGGTGGTCTGTCCCGTGCACGCCACGGTCCACGATCACGAAGGCGTGAATCTGATGATCTACAATCGCTGCGTCGGCACGCGGTTTTGTTCAAACAACTGCCCCTACAAGGTGCGCCGGTTCAATTTCTACGGCTACGCCCCCGCCAATGACCGACCGCAGGAATCATGGAATCCGCAAGTGACGGTGCGCAACCGCGGCGTCATGGAAAAATGCACGTACTGCCTTCAGCGGATTCGGACAACGCAGATCGCCGCGGCGAGGGAGGATCGAAAACTTCGCGACGGCGAGGTGGTCACGGCGTGCCAGCAGAGTTGCCCGACGCAAGCGATCATTTTCGGCGACCGAAACGATCCGCAAAGCGCAGTGGCCAAACGCAAAGCGACGCCCATCGACTACGTGCTGCTGGAGGAACTGAACACGTCGCCTCGCACCAGCTACGGCGCGCTCATCCACAACCCCAACCCCGCCATCAAGGGCGAGCGGTCATAACGTCCACGGATCAACTCATGGCGATGACGGTGACGAGCGAATTGACAGCTGACGCGCCGGTAGTCGCGCCTGATGTCACATTGGCGTCGCTCAGCGAGCAGGTGAGCAGCCGCGTGCTGACCGATCGGGCACCGCGGTGGTGGTGGGTCGGCTTCGGGTTCTCCTTCACGCTGTTCACGCTGCTCGTCATTCAGATGGCATGGCTTTTTATCGTTGGCATCGGCGTGTGGGGAGTGGAGATACCGGTCGCGTGGGGGCTTGCGATATCCGAATACGTCTGGTGGATCGCCCTGGCCAGCGGCGGAACCATCATATCCGCGCTGTTCTTCCTGACGCGATCGCCGTGGCGTTCGGCGACCAACCGCATTGCCGAAAGCATGCTGCTGTCGGCCGCCCCGTGCGCGGGCGTGATGCCCATCATGCATCTCGGGCGGCCGGGCCTGTTCTATTGGCTGTTCCCGTATTCCACCGTAATGGGTGTTTGGCCCCAGGTGCGCAGCCCGTTGTGGTGGGATTTCATTTGCCTGCTGTGCTACATCCTGATGTCGATGATGTATTACTACGCCGGTATCCTGCCGGATCTCGCGACCGTCCGCGATCTTGCGCGGACGAGGTTCAAGCAGATCTTTTACGGGGTTCTGGCCCTCGGGTGGCGCGGCTCATCGGCGGAATGGCAGAACCAGCGCGTGGTTTATGCAATCATGTCTGCGATCATGACGCCGATGGTCATCTCGGTGCACAGCGTCGTAGGCCTCGACTTTGCGGGAGGACTCACACCCGGTTGGCACGATACGCAATTCCCGCCCTATTTCTTCTTCGGCGCCGTGATCTCTGGCACCGCGGTGATCATAATGCTCACCATTCTGGTGCGTTGGGGTTACCGCCTTCAGGCCGTCCTTACCGAATATCATTTCAATGCGATGGCGAAGGTCATGCTGGTCGGCAGCGTGATGCTTGCCTATGCCTATGTCTGGGAAGCGTTCGGCCCGCTCTATGGGAGCGATGTGGCGGAAAAAACCGAGTTCTTCCAGCGGGCATTCGGCTTCACTGCTCCGGCGTTCTGGTCTGAAAAGATCCTCACGGTCGTCATCCCGCAGTTGCTGTGGTTTCCCGCCGTCCGCCGGAACCAATTTCTACTCTTCATGATTTCAGGCGGGATCATCGTGGGCATGTGGCAAGAACGATTTGTTTTCACGACAGCCAGCCTCGAACATAACTACATGCCCTCATATTGGGGCTATTACTATCCGACTTTCTGGGACTGGGCGTGTCTCGCCGGCACGATTGGGCTGTTTTTGACGCTGTTCTTTCTGTTTTTGCGATTTGCACCAATTGTCTCCCTTGGCGAAATGCGTGAGGTCATCGAAGAAGAACGATCGAAATGAAAGATCTGTTCGGCATGATTGCGATGTTCGACACGCCAGATGCCGCCAAGAACGCGGCCGCATACCTGCGGCAGGCGGGTTTTCGGACATTCGAAGCCTATACGCCGTATGCGGTCGAAGGGTTGGGCGAGATAATTCATCCCGGACGCAGAACGTTCTTGCCCCTTATGATGTTCATCGGGGCGATATTGGGCGCGGTGTGGGGATACTGGATCCAGTACTGGGATGAAGCATTGAATTATCCGCTCAATGTCGGTGGCCGCCCGTATAACAGCTGGCCGGCTTTCACCGTGGGAACGTTCGAGTTCATGCTGTTGGTCGCGGTTGCAGCGGGCTTTTTCGGATTACTGGCGGCATCACGCCTTCCCAAGCTCTATCACCCAATATTCGAGTCCAAAGTTTTTGAACGGGCCTCGCGCGATCGGTTTCTCCTCTGTGTTGAAGCCAGCGACCCGAGCTTCGATGTGGCCGTGACCCGGGCCGCATTTGAGCGACTCGGTGCGGAACGAATCGAGGAGGTGCGCTCGTGAGGCCGAGTTCGGGCATCCCGCTCGCGTGCCTGACGATTGCCTTAGCGGCGTGTGACAACATGGCCAATCAGCCAAAGCTCAATCCCTACGAGCTGCCGTATGGCTCGGATGTCCACTGGCCAGTCAAGCCGCCACCCAATACAGTTGCCCGCGACGAGCCTTTGCAACCGCCGTCTGCTCCCCCCGTGACTATGGCCCTCCTCGAACGCGGGAGACAGCGCTTCGACATCAATTGCGCCCCGTGTCACAGCCGGGTTGGCGACGGCAACGGAATAGTCGTACAGCGCGGTTTCCCACGCCCACCCTCATATGACAAAGAGAGTCTTCGCACCGCGTCCAGTCAGCACTTTTACGATGTGATCACGCGCGGCCACGGAGTGATGTTCGCCTACGCGGATCGGGTCGAACCCGCAGACCGGTGGGCGATCGTTGCCTATATCCGTGCGCTGCAGGCGAGCGCCGATACAACGCTCGCCGACGTGCCCGCGGGCGAGCGGGGCGCACTGCAATGAGACGCAACGCAAACTGGCTCGAATTGATCACCGCGGCGCTCTGCCTGCTGGGAGTCATCGGTTGCGTGATCGC
>JASHYD010001319.1 GCA_030043175.1 Xanthobacteraceae bacterium
TGATATGTCGAAGTTCGGATTGCTCACCCGCGGAGCGTTTCGCTCCTGGACGATCACCTCGTGGATTCGGGTGCGCTTCTCCGGTGTCAGGTTGATGTTGGCCCTCGTCCCCGCCGCACCCTGGCCGGTCGTCCCGCGATTCTCCTGGGGCCGATCAACTCTCTCTTGTTCCTGTCCTGGCCTATTCTGCTCGGACGACCGGTTTGTACGATCATCCCGCGGCGCTTGACCTGTCGTGCGGTTCTGCTCCGGTGCGCGATTCAATCGGTCTTCGCGCGGTGCCTGGCCGGTCGTGCGGTTTTGCTCGTTCCGCTCAGATCTTGGAGGCTGATCCGCCTTGCCGCGCTCCTGCTCCGAGTTCCGGTCGCCCCGCCGGTCCTGTTGACCCTCACGTGGGGCCTGCCCGGTAGTCTCGGCGCGGCCTCGATTTTGCGGTTCGCCGACGCGGGCATTTGGCGCCTGGTTGTGGACTCCGGGCGCATTCTGTGGTGCCACTTTCTCGGCCGGCGCGCTGCGCTCCTGTTGAGGGATACGTTCCTGTTGAGCCATAGAAGCACCCGTTGTAGCTATAAAGCCGATAACGGCGCTGGTCACCAGCAACTTGGTTCTATTCATCCCGTTCTCCTACGGTTTTTGAAACGTTGTCGCCAACGTCTGGACGAGATTAGGCATGGCTCCGTGCATTTGCGCACGGTTCTCTAGAGATGACTGGCTAGAGAAAAGTCCGGACATCCGACCGGACGCGTTGCGTCAGTTCCACTTCTGACCACGGTACCAGTCATCGATATCCTTGCGAATTTGATCTTTCGCCAAACCGTATCGCTGTTGAATCTTTCCTTCGAGCTGTTCTCGCCGGCCATTTATGGTGTTGAGATCATCATCAGTGAGTTTTCCCCACTTCTCCTTGACCCGACCTTTAAACTCCCTCCAATTTCCTTCCACTTGATTCCAGTCCATGTGAACCTCCGTCAATCAGCTCACCATATGGTCGCTGTTGAACATCTTGAGCTGACGTTGGTTCCTTTTGCGCAGCCAGTACACAGAATTGTGAATCAGCGCCGACCTCGGAGCGACGAGCGACGTCGGTAAGTTCCTGACCGACGCTCCGGGCCCACTCGCAGGCATGCCGTGTTACTGCCATCAATTCGGCATGTGCAGCAGCAGAAAGCCGATGATAAAATGGGTCCCGCACAAATTATGATTGAATACGACAAACGATGGTGTGGGCCGCAAGTTCGCCAATCCAGTTGCAAATGTCGCTGCTGCTCTCACCATTGCGGCCCATTTTAGGGCTGTATTGCAGACGCGATTTGCTGATCCTCCTTTGTGTAGCCGAACGATCTTGCGTGTGGATGACCGCGCGAGCGCGATCCTCCCGCCAGCCGTTGGCACGATTTGGCATTCTCAACTTAGCGGCGACTAGCCACTCGCGCGTGCAAAACGACTGCGACCGGCAAGCGAGCCTCCAAGTGGATCGCGAAGGTCCTCGCCCTTGATCTTCGTGTCGCGGTGCACAATCACTGGCAGGCGTGCGGCCATCCCCGATCCTGGCCAATTCGTCGCTCGCTTCTTGCCCGACCGTGCCACTGCTATGAATACGTCTTGGGAAGGTGAAAAGCGATGCGATCTCGCACCAACTGATAACATTCGCACGACTCTCGCTTTAGACCTTCCCGGTCAAGTATCGTAACTTGTCGCCGACCACGTTCGATCAGGCCGGCAAGTTCAAAATCGCGAGCTGCATGCGTGATGGACGGCCGATGGGCGCCAAGCATTTCGGCCAGCAGGTCCTGGGTGATCAGCAACGTGTCGCCATCCGCCCGGTCGCGCATCATCAAAAGCCAGCGTGCCAGGCGCTCTTTGAGGCTATGCGCACCATTGCACGCACCAGATACCAGGACCTGCTCGAGAAATGCTTGGACGTAAGCGAACATCAGGCTCCTGAAGGCAGGCATCGAATCCATCGCCCGCGTGAATGCGGCGCGGGACATTCTTCTTGCATTTCCTGGAATTTGCACCAAGAACCTGACGGAGGAACACTTTGCGCCGAAAATGGCTTGCATGCCGCTGCAGCCCTCTCGACCGATCGTCGCCATTTCAATGATATCGCCGTTCGCATAAACCGCGACCACAGAAATGACGCCGCTATCCGGAAAGAAGACGTAGTCAAGTGAACTATCGGCATCGATGAGAACGTCGCCACGTTGACAGCGAACTTGCTCAAGTTCACTAAGAAGTCGCTTCACATTGTCAGGTGGCAGCGCAAGTAAAAGCCTGTTGAGGGGCCAACTTGATGGGCAGGTCATATCGATAAACCGCCGTAAATTCGGATTGGTTCCAGTTAACTGCGTTAGTTGTGAAGTCTCGTCAGGCTTTCGCCTGGTCTGACCCCCTTAAATCCGACCACTGCGAGGTGGTCGGCCGCAATGAGCGCTCTCCTGATCCTGCGCGCCATTATGACAGGCCAGAGCTTGTCGCAAGGTGCGACTCCGCGCAAACGACCTAACGATACCTCCACTGAGGCGAGGCGGACCGCATTCATTGGCATCGACTCCATCACGTTCCCCGGGGCAAGCCGCACCGGTGACATCAGAGCGCGGTTTGGAAAGCGCCATCTCGACATCAGTGGCGCAAATACTCGCCTTTCCACAATCAAGATGCCCGCGGAGGCTCACTTTGCTCGCATGATCCTGCGAGGTCATCGCGTGCGAACCGACTGGAGGTTGTGCACGGAGTAGCAAACGTCCACCTACCGGGTCGGGCTACCCCAGTGCACTCAACTTGCTAGCGGGCATAAAAGCGCACTCTATTGAAACCGTACACCGCACCGGGTGGCCGGCGTCCTCCTTACCTCAAATTTCCCGCCAAGCTGCCGCGCCAGGGCCTGAACGAGTGCCAACCCTGAGGATCGTCGCTGGACCGCCCGCAGATCGAAGCCAGGACCGTCGTCTTCAACATAGAAGAGAAATGACTCATTCTCCCTCCTCAACCGAAGCCGAATAGTGCCTCCACGTTGTCCGTTCAACCCATATTTGACGGCATTCGTAAGTAGCTCATTTGCGATCAGCGCCAGCGGCATCGCCGCGTCGTTCGACAGCTGTATTGGGTCAGCTTCACAATCAAGGTCCAATTCCTGAGGAAAGGTTTGTCTCGCGGTTTCACATACGGTGCTGAGAAACTCATGCGCGTCAAATCGTGTCGCATCGGTCGTCCGGTAAAGAATCCGCTGAGCTGCTGCCATGGCGATGATTCGGCCGCTTGCCTCCTCCAGCACTTCTCGAGCCTCGGGGCTCTTTGCCCGTCGTGCCCCGTCTTCCAACAGTATTTGCAACATCTGCATGTTGTTTTTGACACGATGATTCAACTCTTTGAGCAACACTTGCTGCTGCGTCTCGGCCTGTTTTCGCTCGCTGACATCGACGAGCATATTGATGGCCCCGATTACCTTGCCGGCGCCGTCGCGCCGCGGAGTCGGATACGGAATGATGGGAACCCGGGTCCCATCCGGACGCTCGGCCACTATTTCCGCGTTGCGGATTGCGCGGCCCTCTTTGAGAGCGACCGCCATCGGGCATTGATCATGCGGGAGTGGCGTGCCATCCGGACGGTAAAGTTTCCACGCCACGCACCACTCGTCGCTGCCGATTGTCGGGGTGCGGCCCGCGAGCTCTACGGCTGCCTGATTGAAATAGGTAACCTTGCCTAGCGCGTCAGTCGTGTAGATCGCCGCCGGGACTGCCGCGATCAGCTCCTGGAGCTGCCGCTCGCTATCGCGAAGCCTTGCCTCGGATCGCTTACGCTCTGTGATGTCGCGGGCAATTTTAGAGGCTCCGATGATCCTGCCTTGATCGTTTATCACCGGGGAGACGGTCAGGGAAATATCGACCAGCGTCCCATCCTTGCGGCGACGCACGGTCTCGTAATGATCGACACGCTCGCCACGCCGAATACGAGTCAGAATTTTCGGCTCTTCGTGTTGACGATTCGGCGGGATGAGGATGGTAATCGGCTTACCGACCACCTCTTCGGACTTGTAGCCAAAGAGCCGTTCGGCGCCCCGGTTGAAAGTCGTAATAATCCCATCGAGGTCTTTGCTGATGATGGCGTCATCAGAGGATTCGACTACAGCCGCAAGGGCGCGGTTTGCCTGTTCAAGATTGCGCTGCTTTCGATAGAGTTCCGCAAAGGCCCCGACCTTCGAGCGAAGGATGGTTGCACGTAACGGTTTCTTCACATAATCTACTGCACCCGTCTCGTAGCCCTCGATGAGGTGTTGATCATCGTCGTAATGAGCGGTCACAAAAATGATCGGCACGTTGGCGGTCTTCTTTCGCGCCTTGATCATGCGGGCCAACTCAAATCCTGTGACTCCCGGCATGCGGACATCGAGAATGAGCAGGGCAAATTCGTCCCCGAGTAGCGCAAGCAACGCCTGCTCAGCGGACACGGCCCGAACCAGGCGATAACCGGGGTCGTCGAGGATCGCCTCAAGGACCGTCAGATTTTTCTGCTCATCATCAACGATCAAAATATTGATGGGCGCCTCGCTGCGCCACACTCCCCTTGTGGCTGCAGCGATGTGCCTCGTGTCGTCGGGATTGACGTCGTCTCTGATCGGAGGCGCGGTGAAAACCACTTCATCGTCCGCCCCTCGCCGGGAATTCAACTCAGCTTCTTTCATAGGACAGTCCTGCTTGCGACCAACCGTGGGTCCCGTTCCCCCGAAGCGCGGGTATGGCGGCAGCCCGTGCGAGCTGACTGACGCGGCACATACGCTCCCTGCGAATTTCTCTGACAGGGGAGCCTGAAATGCGTCTCGCGCCTACCGGAACAGCCACACTCGCATCAACGAGAGCAGCTGATCTGTGTTCACGGGCTTGGAGATGTAATCACTTGCACCGGCGTCGAGGCATTTCTCGCGGTCTCCCGTCATTGCTTTCGCTGTGAGTGCCAGAATCGGGAGAGTCCGGAATCGCAGGTTGTCGCGCATTTTGCGAATTGTCTCGTACCCGTCCATATCTGGCATCATGATGTCCATCAGCACGATCGCGAGGTCAGACGTTCGCTCGACGATGTCGAGGGCCATAAGGCCGCTCGTCGCGCTAACGACCTCCATGTGCTGGTTTTCGAGGAGCGAAACAAGAGCGAAGATGTTTCGCGCATCGTCGTCGACGACAAGGACCTTCCGACCGCGCAAGACTTCATCGGAGCCGTGGATACGCTCGATCATGGCCCGCTTCTCCGTCGGTAGGTCCGCAATTACACGGTGGAGGAACAGCGCAGTCTCGTCGAGGAGACGCTCTGGCGACTCCACGTCTTTCATTACGATGCTTTTTGCCATGGATTTGAGCTTAGCCTGCTCGGCGGCTGTCAGCTCTTTACCCGTAAAGACCACCACAGGTATGTCCGCCAGCACCGGTTCGGCATGCAGTCGCTCGAGCAATGCAAACCCGGTCATGTCCGGGAGCCGCAAGTCAAGTACCATGCAATCAAAGGCGCTATGGGACAGCGCATCAATTGCCTCACCTCCGGTGGCAACGGTCAATATCTCGATGTCCTTGTAATCCAGCAGCTCCATTATGGATTGCCGCTCAATCTCGTTGTCCTCGACGATCAGTAGCCGCTTTGTGCGTCGAGCACTGAAGTCCTTCAGGCGGTCAAGCACCGTCCTCAGGCCGTCAGTCGTCGGTTCCTTCACGTAATAGGCGAAGGCACCATGCCCCAGGCCGTGTCGCCGTTCCTCGACGACCGTGAGAAACTGTACAGGTATATGCCGCGTGCTTGGATCGAGTTTGAGTTGCCTGAGCACCGCCCAGCCAAGCATGTCGGGCAATAAAACGTCGAGCGAGATGGCCGCGGGATTGTACGTACGGGCCAGAGATAGACCGGTCGAGCCTTTGGAGGCGACTATTCCCTTGAAGCCCTTGTCGCGCGCCAGGTCGAGCAGGATTCGCGCAAAATGAGGGTCATTCTCGATGATCAATATCACCGGCTCACCGGAAACGACTGCGTCCCGGTCGTCTTCAATGTGTTCTTCGTGGAATGTCGGTACGACGATGACCTCGTGCGCCCTGGCGGGGACGCTAGGGGGGATCTCTAGTCGCTGTATCTCCCTATTTTCTGTCGTGGAATAGCGAAGAGGCAGATAGAGCGTGAAGATACTACCTTGCCCGGACACGCTCGTGAGCTTGATCTCGCCGTTGAGAACTGCCGCGAGTTCGCGACAGATTGCGAGGCCAAGGCCGGTACCCCCATATTTCCGCGAGGTCCCGGCATCGGCCTGCTGGAAGGCTTCGAAGATCAGCTTCTGCTTGTCCACCGCAATGCCGATTCCCGTATCCTCCACACTGAACGCGATAACCTGTTCGGCCCTGTTGAGCGCGGAATGATCGACACTCCAGCCCTCGGTCACTAAATTGACCCGCAGATTTACGTGGCCTTGCGCCGTGAACTTCATGGCGTTCGACAAAAGATTCTTCAGGATTTGCTGGAGGCGTTTTTGATCGCTCTCGATACTGTACGGGAGCCCATTCACGAGGTCGACATTGAACGGGAGGTTCTTGGCCTCCGCAACATGACGGAAGGTACGGTTAATAGTATCGCGCAGCCGCGCGAAGGGTATCTCTTCGATTTCGAGAGTCACGGTACGCGACTCAATCTTAGACAGATCGAGGATGTCGTTGATCAGATTGAGCAGGTCGGATCCTGATGAGTTGATGTTGCGACAGAACTCGACCTGCTTATCGGACAGCGTACCGGACGGATTCGCTGCGAGCTGCTGGCTGAGAATGAGAATGGAATTGAGCGGTGTGCGCAGCTCGTGCGACATATTAGCAAGAAATTCCGATTTGTACTTCGATGTCAGTGCCAGCTCGCTGGCTTTCTCCTCAAGAGCGGCACGCGCTTGTTCCACCTGTGTGCTCTTTCGCTCGACCTCGGCATTCTGCTCGGCAAGCAGTTTCGCTTGCGTGGCTAGCTCTTCGTTAGTCTGTTGAAGCTGGCTCTGGCGGGATTGCAACTGGGTCGCCAACCGTTGTGATTGTTCGAGCAGCCCTTCCGTGCGCATTGTCGCCTCGATCGTACTGAAGACAACGCCAATGCTGACGGTCAGCTGGTCAAGGAATGCAAGGTTAACGTCGGTAAAACGGTGCACCGTCGCGAGCTCGATGACCGCTTTGGCCTCGCCCTCGAATAGAACCGGGAGCACGACGATGCTCACGCGTGGTGCTTCACCCAAACTAGAGGAGATGGCGATGAATTGCGGTGGAACCTCATCGAGCAGAATGCGCCTCTTTTCCACCGCGCACTGCCCGGTGAGCCCCTCTCCCAGGCGAATGGTCTCGATTGACCGTCCCGTATGAGCGTAGCTGGACAGCAAACGGAGCACCCGATCTTCCTCAGTCCCGCGGAGGTGATAAATCGTGCCGTGGTGCGCTCTCACCAGCGGACAGAGCTCGCTCAGCAGCATGCGGCCGACAGTGCTGAGGTCGCGCTGCCCCTGAAGCATCCCAGTGAACCTAGCGAGGTTTGTCTTGAGCCAATCCTGCTCACGATTGCGCTCGGTCGTCTCGCGGAGATTAGAAATCATGGTATTGATGTTGTCTTTCAGGTCGGCCACCTCGCCACGCGTCTCGACCTGGATGGATCGCGTGAGGTCGCCTTTTGTCACCGCCGTGGCTACCTCTGCGATGGCACGAACTTGGCTGGTGAGGTTCGCGGCGAGAAGGTTAACGTTGCCAGTGAGGTCCTTCCAGGTACCCGCGGCGCCGGGGACGTTTGCCTGTCCGCCGAGACGGCCTTCGACGCCGACCTCACGCGCAACGTTGGTCACCTGATCAGCAAGGGTCGCCAGAGTATCAGTCATATTGTTAATGGTATCGGCGAGGGCGGCGACCTCGCCCTTTGCCTGCACGGTGAGGCGTTGATTAAGATTCCCGTTGGCCACCGCGGTCACCACCTTGACGATCCCGCGAACTTGTTCGGTCAAATTGGAGGCCATGAAATTGACGTTGTCAGTGAGGTCCTTCCAGGTACCTGCCACACCCGGCACGACCGCTTGACCGCCGAGCTTGCCATCCGTGCCGACCTCGCGTGCCACACGACTAACCTCGCCGGCAAACGCATTGAGCTGGTCAACCATGGTGTTGATCGTATTCTTCAGCTCCAAGATCTCGCCTTTGACGTCGACTGTGATCTTGCGGTTGAGGTCACCACGAGCCACAGCGGTCGTGACCTCGGCGATGTCACGGACTTGTGCAGTGAGGTTACTGCCCATTGTGTTGACGGAGTCCGTAAGATCCTTCCACGTTCCTGCGACACCGGGGACGACCGCCTGCACGCCAAGCCGACCCTCTGTGCCAACCTCGCGCGCAACGCGGGTGACCTCAGAAGCGAACGAGCGAAGCTGCTCGACCATTGTGTTGATTGCTTCCTTGAGCTGGAGGATTTCGCCACGGACGTCGACCGTAATCTTCTTGGAAAGGTCGCCGTTCGCCACAGCGACGGTGACTTCGGCGATGTTGCGAACCTGGCCCGTCAAATTGTTGGCCATCGAGTTGACGTTGTCAGTAAGGTCCTTCCAGGTGCCCGCGACGTCAGGGACTACCGCCTGTCCGCCGAGTTTGCCCTCCGTGCCGACCTCGCGCGCCACACGACTGACCTCGCCGGCAAACGCATTGAGCTGGTCGACCATGGTGTTGATGGTGTTCTTGAGCTCCAAAAGCTCGCCGCGCACATCCACTGTGATCTTGCGGTTGAGTTCCCCGCGAGCGACAGCGGTGGTGACCTCGGCGATGTTACGGACCTGCGCAGTGAGATTGCCTCCCATGGTGTTGACGGAGTCGGTGAGGTCTTTC
>JASHYD010000137.1 GCA_030043175.1 Xanthobacteraceae bacterium
GCGATCAAGCGCGGTCTAAACCACATTTGGTCCGTAGCACCTTCGAGAACGCCCCCCGACATGTCGCCAATGGCGACCTTATCCAAGAAAATTACCGCCGGCGTGCGCGGCGAGATTTTGCAGCTCAAGGAAGCCATCAACACTATGGTGAACCAACTGCGGTCGTTTGCCTTCGAAGTCACCCGCGTGGCGCGCGAGGTCGGCACCGATGGAAAGCTCGGTGGTCAAGCGGCGGTGCCTGGGGTCGCTGGCACTTGGAAGGACCTCACCGACGACGTAAACTTTATG
Source organism: Xanthobacteraceae bacterium (assembly GCA_030043175.1). The sequence continues at coordinate 289 of JASHYD010000137.1, forward strand.
GCTTCCAACTTGACCGACCAAGTCCGCGGGATCGTCAAGGTGGTGACCGCAGTGGCCAATGGCGATCTCAATCAGCGTCTTTCATACAAGCGAAGGGCGAGGTCGCCGCCCTCGCCGACACCGTCAACAATATGACCGATTGCGCGCTCGAAAAAAACGCTTTCTGCTTTGCGACGTTTCCCTGCAATTCATCGTTGATCTCCTCCAGTCTGGGCGAAGCACCGCACGTGAGCATCGTTGTGCTCCCGAGCCTGCTCGGGCAGTCGCAGCAGCTGACCGTCCAGTTGCAATCCCGCCAGGGTGAGCTTCAGCGGACCAACGAAGAGCTGGCCGCCCAAGCGAAATTGCTGGCGGAGCAGAATGCCGAGGTCGAGCGAAAGAATGCCCAGGTCGAGCAAGCGCGCTTCGCGCTTGAGGAGAAAGCCGACCAGCTTGCTCTCACCTCGAAGTACAAGTCGGAATTTCTCGCCAACATGTCCCACGAGCTGCGCACGTCATTGGCGGTCTGCTGGTCACCACATGGGGCGGCCTGAAGCGAAAGCGTGTTTATGGCGTCCTCGTTCCGATGCTGCTGGCGGGCGTCCTCCGGGTCGTCTACGAATTTTCGACGCTTGTGCTCGTCAGCGCGGCGGCCGCGCTCTTTGGGGCCGGGATGCATCCGGTCCCAAACGCGCATTCCCAGGCCATCTGGCAGTCCTACACGCCTCGCGAACTGCAAGGACGCGTATTTTCGATCCGCCGGCTTATTGCTTGGGCCGTCATGCCTGTTTCAACCGCATCAGCAGGAGGGCTCGCCGGGGTGCTCGATCCGGGATACGTGTTCGCGAGTCTCGGGTTGATATGGGCCGTATTTTGCACCGCGCAGCTCTTTAACCCATACCTGCTGCGCGTCGACGACAAGGCCTGCCTTGATGGTGTCAGTAAGCAATGAGCGTAGCGGCAACATCATTTTTTTGTCGCCGAATCTGCGCTTTCTCGAGGCCAAGCTACCACCTGACGGATTCGGCGCGCTCTACAGCCCTCTTGCACATGCACCTTGCTGCTCTGGACGTGGCGACGTCGCCCGATATTTGACCGGCCCGAGGTCAGCCTCGACCTTCCGGCGCTCGCTCTCCACAGCGCCTTCTCGACCTTCGGCTCGGCGAGGTCTTCGCCTCGACGGTGAGTTTGTCGGCAAGGGTGTTGCGCTGCTTGCCGCCGTTCGCCGACCGCCGCGCGGAGCAACGCGCCCACCGTGCTTGCCGAGCGCCAGAACGTCAGCTCCTGTAGGAGGATGAGAGTATCGAGAAAGCGTCTGACTTGGTCTCAAAATGACCCACAAGAGACATTCGCTCAAGAATTGGGTTGCAAACATCGGCGGCGCAAATTTGGGGTTGGCGCCAATCAATAGCAGTGCGGGTACGACGTGAGGCCGACCTATCCTCTCAGATCGATGGCGAGCTCGATCTGGTTCTTGCCATCGAGACCCGCGTGCGCCGTTCAGTCGACCGCGCGAGGGATCGCCGATCAAGGTGCCGTTGTTCGCACCTCTGACCTTGCCTGTCGCCCGTCAGTTCGATTTTCTCCTTCGCCTGAATTTTGCTCACGTTCCCAAGCCTCCAGGGTGCTCTCTGCAGGACAGGTCAGATGCCAGGTCAGGCCCGACGGCGCATAGTCAAGGTCAACCGTACCACCCAGGCTGCTTTCCGCCATCCGTTCGACGACCGTTGTGCCAAAGCCACGCCGCTCCGGTGCAGACACAGGCGGCCCCCCACACTCAGTCCAGCTCATCGTCAAGGTCTCGCCCTCGGCCCCCCAGCGGATATCTACACGACCCTTGTCCGTCGACAGTGCCCCGTATTTCCCGGCATTGGTGGCAAGCTCGTGAAGTGCGAGCCCGATGGCCTGCGCGGAAGCGGCCCTCAAGCGCAGCTTGGGCCCATTCGCGGCGATACGAGAACCAATGAGGTCGGCGAAATGCGAGAGTTGGGCACGGACCAGGTCCTCGAGTTCGACTCCTCGCCATTCGTTCCGAACGAGCAGCTCCTGATTGGCTGAAAGCGACTGGATGCGCTCGGAGAAGCGCTCGACGAAATCGCTCGGATTTTTTGCGGCGGTCTGGTGAGCTATCGAGTCCACGACGCTGAGCATATTCTTGGCGCGATGATTGACCTCGCGCGTGAGGAGGTGCTCCCGTTCCTCGCGCTCCTTACGTTCGGTAACGTCCTGTATGGTGCCGACAAAACTTACAGCCTGCCGCTCACGACCGGCGCCCTCGAAATACGCGAGCCCGAGCGTCTCCACCCAGCGGACCTCGCCGTCTCCCCGCCGGACCCGGAACTCGGTCGCGGAGCGCCCGGGATCAACAGGATTGAGCGCCGCCTCAAGATTCGCCTGAACCAGGTCCACGTCGTCGGGATGCACCACCTTCAAGAACTCTTCGAGAGTCGTCTCATCCTTTGAAAAATCGAAAATCTCCTGAGAGCGCGTATCCCCCGAAAACAGGCGCCGGCGTGGATCGTACCGGTATGACCCAAGCTGGGCTACATCGAGGGCAATCTGCAGACGATCTTTGCTCTCACGTAGCCAATCCTCTGCTGCGTGTCGCCTGGCGGCGGCTCGTCGAAGCTCCGCCATGAGGGTGTCGACCTCGGCGACTGGGGTTTCGTCCGATGGCAGCGGGCTGCCTTCTCCCAAAGTGGTCGCGGCTTGTGCCGCCTGACCAACCGAGCGTGCGATAAGTCGGCCCAGCCATGAGGCCAAGGTGGTCACCAGCGCAAATGCCGCTAAAGCCGTCAAAACGATAGTCCACCACAGCTCCCGAACCGGAGCCGCGAGCAGGGCCGCGGGGGCCCACACCGCGGTTTCCCAGCCGGTCAATTCCGAGCGCGCGTATGCCTCCAGTGACAGTCGCCCTTCGGAGTCGATGAATTCGAATGCGCCCCCGGGTCCTGCGTGATGCCACTGCGCCGGTGGCAGCTCCTTCCCGATGAATGCATCCTCCTGCTCGGACCGCGCGATGATGCGGTGCGCGGTGTCGGCGACCACCGCCAGCCGACCTGGCCGCAGTTCAGTGGCTGCGACCAGGCCAGCTACAGCGTGCTGATCTTGCCCCCTCCCGACGACGTAGCGACTCTCGCCGCCGATCTCGACCGGCACCGCGACGCCGTACCAAAATTGGTTGATGATGGGGGCCATGAACAGGCCGGTCACTTGCGGCTTACCTGTCGCGAATGTCCGCTCTACGGGTTTCGATGCAACCGCCTTTGGCAAAGGCTTGCCGAAGGGCACAAAGGTATTGACAAGTTGCTGCATGTTGCGATTGATGAGCACGATGTTGCCGCGTCGCTGAAACGCCAGCGAGGCTTCAGCCTGACGCCGGAACTCGGCGAAGTCGCCTTGGCGGAGCGACGGCGAGGCGGCCAATCCCTGCAGTCTCTCGATCTCGCCGATGATCTCACGATCAACTCCCGCCGACAAAATACGTGCCTCACTCATCAGTTCATTCCGAACCTCGCGCAGCTGCGCGTCAGTAATGCGAACTCCTGTGTACAGGTCGAACAGCAAGAGCGGTGCTATGACCGCGCATCCGAGCACGATCAGCAGATGCCACAACGGCCGGGGCTTTCGGAGCGCGGGCATTGTTCCAATCCGCAAAATGATCGCGCTGGCGACGCAAAGCAGGCTAATGGCGGTCAGCGGCGTGGGCGTCTCCATCGACAGCGTATTGACGCCGTTCAGGTAGTTGAAGAGCGCAAAGATAGCCATGGCCCCGGCAATGCCGCTGAGAGCGGTCGTGGCGAACCGATGCCTTTCGAAGCAGCCGAGCGCGAGCGAGGCGCCCGCGAGTTCGAGCGCCACCGGCACCCCGTTTATCAAACGAAACGACGTCTCGGGTTCTGGTACGGCAGCCCGCGGTACGAGCAAGCTGTTCAAGCGGTTGATGCCGAAATCGATACCGAGTAAATCGAGCAGATCGAGTGCAGCGATAGCGGCCACCGCCAGACCGACGGCAAACGCGAACCCCGACGCCGCGCCGGGATACATGACAGCGAGGCCGAGTGCCGCAAGACATAAGGCCGCCGTAGGTTTCACGGTTACCAAGACCGAGCCCCAGCTCGACAGCAATGGCAGTGACACCCACCAGCTGATCAACGCCGCGGCGGCAATTGCCACGGAGGCAAAGCCAGCAGCTTGACTCGCGCGTTGCCTATTCAGGTTGCCGGCCAGATCAATAAAGAGCGTCACGTAGGCTCCAGACAGTCAAAACCGTGGGCCGGCAGGCGCTCCCGGACGCATAGTCGAAACCTGTCCGGCGACATTCTCAACATAAGTGCTTGGGCGAACCAGGCTATGTCTTTGAATTTTTTTTTTGTCGCAGCCCGAGCGATTGCCAGCCCCTGGTCAAGGGCTGCCGAGCAGTCGCCGCTGCGGCGGGTTCACGCTAGAAAGCGGCCCTGCTGGCGGCGCGCCACGACTTCGGCCTCGGGCGGGGACAAACATAGCGACGACCCGCAACGTAACGCCATTTCATTGCACCCCGATCCCGCTAGGCTCTCCCAAACCAGCGCGGAGGATATCACGGGTGCGACGCCGCGACTTCATTGCCAGCCAATTGCGGACGTGCTTGCGCCCATTGCCTTCGTCACAGCGCCCCCACGGCGTCGGCCAGCCAGCCGAAAACACGGGTTCCCTAGCATCGCGGCAAGTTCTACGAAGCGACCCGTTGCCGGAATTTGGCATCGACTCTGCTGGATGGGTATTCGACATGCCAAGTATCCGACATAACACGAGAAATCCCCAAAAACTGTCGCCAACTATGTTTTTCCATCTTCCGCGAATCGTCCTTTTCCGACCGTAGTGGGCGTGCCTCGGCGGACTTGGGACATCCACCGGGGGGGCGCGGTTTTTTCGACTGTCGAGGTGGACAATCCCAAAATCCGGCAAGGCGTAAAGGAGCAAAACGCGTGGGGGCCAATTCGTCATCGCGGGGCCCATCCCGGCAGTCTCGACCATGACGGCACGGCGCCCACTATCGGGAGCGGAGAAGGGCGAGTTTGGGCCACTCTGTGAAACGATCGAAATGGCGACAGCCGATTTGCATGGGATCCACGCGGATTGGCTTGGCGCCTATGGGGCTTCTCCCGGCCGCACCCGGGGGACAAGGAGGAGGCCCGTTCAAGCCGGAAGAGGTGAGGGCTGCATCCGAATGCGATTGCCCCGCCCTTGCGGGGAGGAGTTCGCGGCATTCTTCGAGCGTTATAGGCGCCTATGGGGAAGATAAAAACCCAGCCCTAGTTTTGTCCCTCTTAAAGCAAGCCGCTCCAGGCGGATGGAAAGTGAAAATTGCGTGCGCTGCGGCGTTCGTTCTAGCCTGCGCGCCTGTCTCGGCTCTGGCCGAAGATTCGAAGCCAGCCGCTAACACGGCGGACGTGAAGACGCCGGACGTGAAGACGCCGGACGTGAAGACGCCGGACACAAAGAAACCGAAAGAGAAGAGAGAGAAAGAAAAGAAGAAAAAGCCAGCAGACAAGAAACCAGAACCGGAGTTGATGACGCCGTGGGACATCGCGTTCGGTGCGGCGATCATGTCCGACTATAATTTCCGCGGCATTACCCAATCCAACCACCGTCCGTCTGCCGTCTCATACTTTGAGCCGCGATACAATTTCAACAACAGCCTGCAGGGCTATGTGGGCTTGTCCGGCGAGAGCATCACATTTCCGAACCACGCCGCCTCCGAGACCGACTTCTACGGTGGCATCCGGCCGACCTTCGGCAACCTCAGCCTCGATTTTGGTGCTCGGTATTACTGGTATCCGGGCGGAGACTGCTTCCACAATTTCATCCGGGATTGTTTTCCCAGCTTGACGAACGGGAACGTCGTCAAAGCCGATTTGAGCTTCTGGGAAGCTTACGGCAAGGCCGTCTACGCGGTGAACGATCAGTTTTGGTTCGGCGGTGCAGCGTATTGGTCGCCCTCCGTCTTTAACTCGGGCGCCGAGGGGACGTTTTTGGCGGGTACGGCAAAATACATTCTGCCGCGTGTCCTTCCTAATGGCATCGGTGGGTTCATATCAGCCGACGTAGGTCACTGGTTCCTGGGAACGAGTGACAGCTTCTATGCGGTGCCCGCCTTCCCGGGCGGCATTCCATACAAGAGCTACACCACCTGGAACGTCGGCCTCGCGTTCACCTGGAAGCAATTCATGCTCGACTTGCGCTACTTCGACACGAATCTGAACAAGGGCGATTGCAATGCCTTCACCAAAGATTTCACTGCAGGTGGCGTGTTCAGCACCGCGATTAATCCGGGCGGTCCCGGTTCTAATTGGTGCGGTGCAACCTTCCTCGCCAAGCTCTCGATCGACCTCACGAAGGAGAATCTGAAGAAGTCGGAAGAGACGAAACCTGAAGAGAAGAAACCTGAAGAGAAGAAACCTGAAGAGAAGAA
>JASHYD010000138.1 GCA_030043175.1 Xanthobacteraceae bacterium
CGGGCAGGCGGCGTCGTAAAGTTGGGACCCGCTTGGGGGCATTCGCGTTATTTTGGTCGCGCGCACGGTCAGCCCGTTTACCCTCCGACACTCACCGCGAAACCAGACCCCAGCAGCCCTGGCAATCCCAACACCTCGGGCCTAATGATCAGATGGCCATCGGTACATGACGTCGGGCTCTTTCTCCTCGTTGGCGGACCCATCGGTCGCTTTAACGAGTGTGAAACCCCGCGCTTCATAAAACCGGCGCGCGATGGTGTTGCGCTGGAACGCCCACAGGCTCAAGCTTGAAAATCGGCTCTGCGCCACGGCAAGCAACGCGGTGCCAATACCGCCGCGTTGCGAGGACGGCAGTACGTAGAGTTGATCAACCCACCCTTCACGAAATGCAATCATGCCGACCAGTTCCTGGTTATCGAAATAGCCCCAGAGTTCGCAGGCGGCGAAGACGCGCTCTCTAAAGAAGCGCCGATCCTCTTCTGGCGTGTGAAGTTGTGCCAGGCTGGGTAAAGCATGGTCGAAAGACACCCGATGGACAGCAGCAGCCCGATCCATGTCTTCCAATTCAAGCCGCCGAAGCATCCAGGCGTCCCACGAGCGATGTCTGTCAAAAAATTGTGCCCCGCGACCATCATGCGACGCACCACTCACCGTCAACGGCTCGCTCCTAGGGTTCTAGCTCGCTGTCCCAGTAGAGGTAGTCGAGCCAGCTGTCGTGGAGGTAGTTTGGCGGGAACAGCCGGCCGTTGCGATGAAGGTGGTGCACCGTGGGCTGGAACGGCATCTGGGCCGGGAACATGCCGGCCTCCTGAGGTGTCAGGTTGCTCTTGCGCAAATTGCAGGGCGAACACGCCGCAACCACATTGTTCCACGTGGTCTGGCCGCCCCGCGACCGAGGCAGCAAATGATCGAATGTCAGATCGTCGTTCGCGCCGCAATATTGGCAGGAGAAACGGTCGCGCAAAAACACGTTGAACCGGGTGAAAGCCGGATAGGTTGTTGGTTTTACAAATGTCTTGAGCGAAACGACGCTGGGCAGCAGCATCTCGAAGCTCGGACTGCGCACCGCCTTTTCGTAGTTGGCGACGATGTTCACGCGGTCCAGAAATACGGCCTTGATCGCATCCTGCCAGCACCACAGCGACAAGGGATAGTAGCTCAGCGGACGAAAATCCGCGTTGAGTACCAGGGCTGGCCACCCGTTATGCGCCACATGAGCGTTCACGCCGACGCTCCTCCACCTCGTCTTAACCGGAAACGCGCTCACGCGCTTAACCGAAGCACTGCCCTCCACTTTATAGGGGGACGTTACAGGATTGTGAAGCTTAAGCCAAAACTTGGCCAATCCGGCCCCGACCATCGGCCGCACCCCGCACGTGCGCGCCGCGTAAGCGCAGCCGAAGGAGCTTGCGGCCCGACAGGGTGGACGCCGTGGGAGGCAGACCTGGTGTCCACGCGCCTCGCCTCAGCAAATGCCCCCGCGCGCGACACACCGTTAGCGCGCATTTACGAGTACAACAACTATATGGAGCAAAAACCTGGATATTCCAACGTCATAGGGTACCGAACCCCCCGGGCGAGCTCAATCGCCTAGCCAGGAATTCGCCGCCGTGACGCAGGCCCTCATGGTCGATGCCGTGGCCTAGGCCGGCCGAGAGGTGCCATTCGGTCGGAATTTCGAGCGCTGCAAGATGTTGGGCTGACGAGAACAGCGCCTGGGCCGGGATGAGGTCGTCCCCATCGCCATGAACCAGCAGGACCGGCGGACGCGCCCGAATGTCGCCGGACACGGCCTCGGCTGCAGCCCCGTCCGGCAGAACGAACATTCCCGAATATCCCACGATTGCAGCGGGCCGTTCGGGGCGCCGCAGCCCGACATGCAACGCCATCATGGTGCCCTGGCTGAACCCCACCAGAGCAAGCGCGCTTCCCGGCAAGTTGTTGCGCTTGAGTTCCTCGGTGATAAAGCGCTCAAGGAGCGGGGCTGACTTGTTGACGCCGATCCACCGCTCGTTCTTGTCGCGCAGGGTGAGCGAAAACCACTGCCGGCCCGGTGGCGCCGCCCCGCACGGTTCCGGCGCGTGAGGCGACACGAAGGCTGCGTCCGGCAGGAGATTTTGCCAAGCGCGTCCCAGTTCGATGAGGTCGTTGCCGTCAGCGCCATATCCGTGCAGGAAGATGACGAGCTGACGCGCTGTTGCGCGGGAGCGCGGGGCAAGCCGCGGCCCGGTGAGTTCTCCAGCCATCACTCCTCCCTCGATTCGGTGGGCTGTACCGGTATGGCTTCGCGCTGTTTAATCGCCCGGTAGTAGGCCCACAAGAGGCGAGCCGCCACGCCGCGCCAGGGTCGCCATGGCTCGGCGAGCAAGCCGGTCTCTTTCGCAGTCGGCCGCGCCGGCAGTCCCAATGCGAGCCGCGCGCCTTCCTGAAGCGCAAGATCGCCTGCCGGCCAGGCGTCCGGATGCCCGAGGCAGAACAACAAGTAGATATCGGCCGTCCATGGGCCGATGCCGTGAATGGCGCAAAGCGCCCGATGAGCCGCCTCGGCCGGCATATCTGGCAGCGCCTCGCAATCCAGCGCCCCGTTGGCAACGGCCCGGGCGATCTCCTTGAGGGCGCGGATCTTGGGCCGTGACAGCCCAAGCCGGGCAAGCCGGGCAGCTCGCGCCTTCATCAGGCTTTGCGGGGTGAACGGATCGTAGGCGGCGGCGAGCCTTGCCCAGATCGCACTGGCGCTCGCGGTCGAAAGTTGCTGGGAGACCACAATGCCGGCTAAGCCGGCAAATCCTCCGGGCCGGCGGCGCAACGGCAGGGGCCCCGCGGCCGCCGCCACCTTGGCAAGTCGCGGATCAGCCGCGATCAGGACCTCAAGCCCTGCGGCGACATCGGCCTCGGTGTCGATTCGGTCATGCAGCATAGGCGGCGGCTCGGGCGTGGCGCAAATCAGCTGGATTGCGCCACAAGGGGACGTATCAGATTGGACGGCAGACGGCCCCAGGACAAGCGCCGATGAGAACGCCTGCATGACGGTGCCGATTTTTCGTTTCGCGCCCAGCCCGAACGGCTATCTCCACCTCGGCCATGCGCTGTCTGCGCTGCTGAACTTCGATATGGCGCAACGCAGCGGCGGACGGCTTCTCCTTCGCATCGAGGACATCGATCAAGGGCGATGTCGCCCGGCGTACGAGGCAGCGATCTACCAGGATCTCACATGGCTCGGAGTTCGCTGGGAAGAGCCGGTGCGACGACAGTCGGCGCATTTCGACGCCTACAAGGCGGCGCTCGACCGGCTCGATGCCATGGGGCTCATTTATCCGAGCTTCGAAAGCCGTGCCGAGATTGCGCGACTGGTGGCGGAGCGCGATCGCGCCGGACCGTGGCCGCGCGATCCCGACGGCATTGCCCTTTATCCGGGCAACGCAAAGGCAATGCCGGCGAGCGAACGTCGCCGGCGGCTTGATGCCGGCGATCCATTCGCATTGCGCCTCGATGTGGCTGCCGCGATGGCGCTTGCGGTGCGACGCGGGGAGCCGCTGACCTGGTATGAAACCGGGGTAGGTCCCAACGGGCAAGCCGGCGACGTTTTGGCCGATCCGGCGGCATGGGGCGACGTCATCCTGGCGCGCAAGGACATTCCGGCGAGCTATCACCTTTCGGTTGTGGTCGACGATGCGCATCAGGGCGTCACCCATGTGGTGCGCGGTCAGGACCTGTTCCATGCCACCAGCCTGCATCGTCTGCTCCAGAATCTGCTCAGGCTGCCGCAACCTGTCTATCACCACCATCGGCTGATCCGCGACGTTAACGGCAGCAAACTTTCCAAGTCTGGTTATGCGACAGGCCTGCGCGAACTGCGGGCGGGGGGGGCGACGCCGGCCGATATCCGGCGGACAGTCGGGCTGCCGTAGGCGTTTTGCGCCGTGGCTTGATCGTTTTGCCCCGCAACTCGTCATGCCATCGGTTGCGAAAGCGACGATGCACGACCTTGCCGGGGCACGAAAATTCAGTCCCCGGCGTGACCCAGCTCACATTCCACAATGCCGGCCTGGGCCATAATGGACAATCAAAACCGCCCGCTGACGCTGGTCGCGGTCCCCCACATTCCATCGGCAAACTGCCCCCGCGTGAGGCTGTAATGGCAGGCTTTGAGACTCGCGGCAAACGTGGTCACATCAATTTTCATCGACGCAGGTCCGACCGCGGGTTCCTCGTCGCTGTGGTGATTGCCGCGATAGGCCTGATCATGCTGTCCATTGGGCTGGGCGTCGGCATCAGCCCCGAGGCGTCGATGTTGGCTGCTCCCTAATCCGCGTGTGGGATCCGCTTCCGGGCCGATCGCGTCTGGGCCGGTCCGCTTTCGGGCCGATCGCTTCTGGCCTTGTCGATTTCCACGCGCCATGGAATGTTCGGCTCACGCCGCAAGCGCCGAGGATTGGCGGATCGGCGATCCGAACCGATGTCGTGATGTTGACGATTGCACCCCCGGTGGCGCCGCTTGACCGCCGTCAGTCGCCGACGGCGCTCGCGGTGTCGCGCGGGACTCAGCGTTTGCTGGCGACGCTCGGGCTATCCTGCATCGCCGAACTGCCGCTCAACTCCGCACGCCGCGCCGATCTCGTGGCCCTCGGCGGCGACGGCGAAATCTGGATCGTCGAGATCAAGTCCTCGGTCGAGGATTTTCGCGCCGATCACAAATGGGCCGACTACCGGATGCACTGCGATCGCCTGTTCTTCGCGACCGCCGAGCATGTGCCGCTCGATATCTTTCCCGCCGACACCGGATTGATCCTCGCTGACGGTTACGGGGCCGACTTGGTGCGCGAGGCGCCGCAACACCGCTTGCACGCCGCGACCCGCAAGCGCGTTACCCTGGCATTTGCGCGCGCCGCGGCAGCGCGGCTGCAGACGCTCTGCGACCCGCAGGGGCTGTACAGAAGCGAAATCTTAGACAAGTGAAATGCCATAGACGGCAAAGGCGTGGATCACGCAAGCCTCATCGCCGGGTTGCACCCCTCTCGCCTCCCGCAGGGTTCGGGCTGCCGTCCACCAATTGGGGCGCCTTACACGCGGATCGGGCAGAGCCGCGCCCCGATCGCGTCAAGGAGAAGCGCATGGGCCTGATCGGCAATGTCGTCGATCGACGGCGTCCTGGCGAACATCGCCGTGGCGCGGCTTAAGACCTCGGTGCGGGTCGGCAGTTGCGGCAGGTACAAGTGCGCCAACACGTTCGCGGCACGTTGCTGGGTTGCCGACAGTTTTTCCCGCAGTGCCGAGAGGCTCGTTCCGTCAAGCGCCGCTCCGATCGCAGCGGCAATGCGGTCGGGCTGGAAGCTGTCGGCGAGCTGCGCGGCAGCGCGATTGATCACGCGAGCGCCCAGCCGATGCTCGTTGCGCAGCACCGCGACCGGCGGCGACTTCAAATCCCACACCAGCCCGCTCCACGACAGCACCTTGAGGATGTAGTAGGTCGGATCGAACTCCCACCATCGGAATCCCTGGCGGACACTGCTTTGGTAGGCATGATGATTGTTGTGCCAGCCCTCCCCCATCGTGAAGGTCGCCAGGAACCAGTTGTTTCGCGAATCGTCGCCCGTCACATAGCGCTTCTTTCCCCACACATGGGCGAGCGAGTTGATGCAGAAGGTCGCGTGATAGACGAGGACCGTGCTCCAGAAGAATCCAATAATGAGGCCCGGCCAGCCGCCCACCACAAAGCACAGCACCGCCAGCATGATGGCAGGCGCCAGTTCGTACCGGTGCAACCACATCAGTTCCGGAAAGCGCGCGAAGTCGGCGATCTTGACGAGGTCCGCTACGTCATGCTTGGCGGCAAAGATCCACCCGACGTGGCTATAGAGGAACCCCTTGTGACGCGGCGAATGGACGTCGTGGACGGTGTCGGAATGCAGGTGGTGATGACGATGCTTGGCGGCCCACCACAGCACGCTGCGTTGCGCCGTGCTCTGCGCCAGCACCGCCAGCAAGAATTGCGCGAAGCGGCCGGTGGTAAAGGCGCGGTGAGCGAAGTATCGATGATATCCGGCCCCGATGGCAAAGATTCGCAACCAATAAAGCGCGATGCCGATCGCCACCGCCTGCCAGGTAAACCCGGACCAGACGGCGCCGATGCAGCTCAGATGGACGAGCGCAAACGGTATGGCCGACGGGTAAATGATATCGTCGTCGGTTTTGCTCAGCGGATCAGAGTTCTCATCGGCCATGATCGGACCTCGTTCCCAAACACCTCGTTCCCAAACACCTCGTTCCCAAACAGAGACCCCTTTTGACAAGGCTTATCGGACAGGACATAGCCCGGATCGAACCCAAGCGAAATCCGGATCGCCCTCACGACACAATAACTGCCGTCCCCGGATTTCGCTCCGTTCGGCCGGCGCTGTGGACCGCGCCGCGAACCTGACCCGGGTTTGGCTTCTGGGCAAGGGGGCTAGAGCTGCTATGGCTGCTTTTTTGGGGCGTCTCACCTCGTGGAGGGGAGCGCAGGGGGGCTGGCAAGGAGAAACTTATTTGGGTGCGCGCTTCGCTAGAATCCGCTGCAGCGTACGGCGATGCATATTAAGTCGTCGTGCTGTCTCTGAAACGTTGCGCCCGCACAATTCATAGATCCGCTGGATATGCTCCCACCGCACGCGGTCGGCCGACATTGGATTTGCCGGCGGCTCGGCTTTGTGGCCGTCAAGCGCAAGAAGCGCCGCGGCGACGTCATCGGCGTCGGCGGGTTTCGACATATAGTCGACCGCACCAAGCTTTACGGCGGTCACCGCCGTCGCGATATTGCCGTAGCCAGTAAGAACGATGCCGCGCGCATCGGGCCGGCGTTGCTTGAGCGCGGAAATCACATCGAGGCCGCTGCCGTCGCCAAGTCGCATATCGACCACCGCGAAGGCGGGCGCGGATCGTTCCACCTCGGTCAAGCCGTCGGCGACCGATTCGGCGGTCGTCACCGTGAAACCACGCCCTTCCATGGCCCGGGCCAGACGTTGGAGGAATGATTTGTCGTCCTCGACAATCAAAAGCGTGCGATCACCCGGGATCGCCGCAACGAGGTTTTCCGTCATGATTGATTGCGCCTCAGTCAATGATCGCCGCCAATGCCTACCTGGTCTAAACCGCAAGCACCTGTCGCCGGCTGCGGCCTTGGCCAGCCCGATGATGACTCCCAATCCGCGGTCAGCGGCGCAACCTGCTCCGCTATTCCGCCCCGCCTTTAGTAGTTATGAGATTAATGAATTTCGGCAAGAGGCGGCGTTTCGCTTTTGTCGGAACCTCCAGGTTCGAGGGGGTTCGACGATTTTGATCCGGCTTCATTTTTCTCGGGCTCTTCTTCTAGGCCGAGCATTTTGCCGTCTAACGGTTGCGAAATCAACGGACGCTCAAAATCGGCCCGCTTCCAGCGCACCCGCACGATCGCGCCGCGCTGCGGAAACTCCTTGTTTTTCAATGAAATCTTGGCGCCGGATCGCGCCAGAAGCGTCTTTGCGATGAAGAAACCCAGGCCAAGACCCGGCATTTCGCGCCCCCGCATGCGCCGCCCCCGCTCGCTCGTCACGTAGGGCTCGCCCATACGGTCGATGATTTCCGGGGGGAAGCCCGATCCGTCGTCGCTAAGCTCGACCACCACCTTGTCATCCGTCCAGCTTGCTGCCACCTGGACGCGCTCGCGGGCGAAATCAACCGCGTTCTCCACAATGTTTCCGAGCCCGTACAGAACCGCAGGGTTGCGCGCTCCGACCGGCTCGCTCGGATCCTCCTTGGCAATCTCGACCTCGATGGCGACGCCGGCCCCGCGGTGCGGCGCCACCACCTCCTCGATGAGAGCCGATAGCTTCATCCGCTCGAACGGCTCCCCGGGGGCGGGCAGCTCGGTCAACTTGCCGAGAATGACTCGGCACCGCTGGGCCTGCTCGCGCAGGAGGCGGATATCCTCGGCAAACCGGGACTCCGGCTCGATCTCGCGCTCCAATTCGCGGGCCACCACCAGGATGGTTGAGAGCGGAGTGCCGAGCTCGTGGGCCGCTGCCGCCGCGAGACCATCGAGTTGCGTCAAATAATGCTCCCGGGTCAGCACCAATTCCGTCGCCGCAAGGGCATCCGAAAGCTGACGCGATTCCTCGATGATCTGCCAAGCATAGATGCTGATATAGCCGATCGCCAGCATGAGCGAGAGCCACACGCCGATCATGTAGAGGGGAGGCAGGTCCAGCGGTTCCTCTTCAGGCCACGGCAGCGGGTAGTAGAAGCGCAGCAGGATGGTGGCGCAGATGAACACGAGACCGCCGAGAATCAGCGTCATTCGCTTGGGCAATGCCGCAGCCGAGATCAGGACGGGACCCGCCATCAAAAACGAGAACGGGTTTTGCAAGCCACCCGTGAGGAACAGCAGTACGGCAAGCTCGACGATGTCGAGCGCCAGCAGCCTGGCCGCCTGGTGCGGCTCAAGGCGCTGATTCCCGCGAAACAGCAGCCGCAAAGCCACATTGACCGAGGCATAGACGGCAATGACCGCCAAGCAGGCCCAGAACGGCACTTCAAAATCGAAGCCGTCATAGACGACGAGAACCGCCGCGGTCTGGCCCAAAACCGCAAGCCAGCGCAGCCGCACCAGAGTGTCGAGACGCACGTGGCGCAGGCTCTGCGGCGTCTGCTCGTCGAAAATTTCGGACATGATCGTACCGGGCATCAGCGATCGGCGGTCAGTCATAACAGGGCATCAGAAATCAAAGCTGATCCCTTGACCAGCTCGCCGACCGCTGGTTACTCAGGTTGAAGACGCTGGTTACTCACCCCTGAAAATGTCGGTATCCGGTGGCCGGCGATCAAGCGTGTCACCGGGGATTTCGGCGCAAAGATGGCATAGTTCCTGATCGCTCCGCTGATCTTTAGATTACTGATCTGCGATTGTTGGTTATGACACCCCCCGCCATAGCCGTCGAGCGGCTTGTGAAAATCTACCAGCGCGGCATGGCCGTCGACGGCATCAGCTTCACGTTGCCGGTCGGCTCGCTCACCGGCTTACTGGGCGGCAACGGGGCCGGCAAGACCACCACCATCGCCATGATCATGGGACTGCTGACCCCGACCTCCGGCACGGTGCGGGTGTTCGGCGCCGACATGCCGGGTCAGCGCTACCGCGTATTGCATCGCATGAACTTCGAAAGTCCCTACATCGAGATGCCGATGCGGCTCACGGTGCGCCAGAACCTCAGCGTATTCGGCCGCCTCTATGGGGTAGACGGACTTGCCGATCGTATCGCCGCACTGGCCGACGAACTCGATCTCACGGACCTGCTCGACCGGCCGAGTGGCAAGCTGTCGTCCGGTCAAAGAACGCGCGTCTCGCTCGCCAAAGCCCTCATCAATCGGCCCGAGATATTGCTGCTCGACGAGCCCACCGCGTCGCTCGATCCCGAGACGGCCGATTGGGTGCGGGCAATGCTGCTACGCTACCGCGCCGAGCGCGGCGTCACCATGCTTCTTGCCTCCCACAATATGCACGAGGTGGAGCGACTCTGCGAGCGCGTCATCATCATGAAACAGGGACGCATCGAGGA
>JASHYD010001320.1 GCA_030043175.1 Xanthobacteraceae bacterium
CGCGGCTTTGCGACCATCGTAGGCGATCGTGGCGTGCAGCTGTCAGGGGGACAGCGCCAACGCATCGCGATTGCCAGAGCCTTCCTAAAAGATGCACCCCTGCTTCTGCTGGATGAAGCAACCTCGGCGCTCGACGGCGAGTCCGAGGAAGTCATTCAGCAGGCGCTCGCCAAGCTGATGCGTGGCCGTACCGTGATCGCAATCGCGCATCGATTGTCGACGGTGCACAACCTCGATCGCATCGTTGTTTTGCGCGGCGGGCAAGTCGTCCAGGATGGTCCGCCTGACCACTTGATGCACCAGGAAGGCATGTATCGCAGCCTTGTGCTGCGGGAGATGAGCCGTCTTGCGAAGCAGGCGGCGTGAAGGAGCCACCAACGAGAGGAGCGCCGCAGCCGACTGGATCCGGTTAAATTCCTGCTAGCAACGCCAACAAAGTCACAGTTGAAGGTCCCGGTCGAACACGAGAGCGAAGCCTGAGTTCAGGCCGCTGCCTTCCCAACCGAACCGGCTCTACCTCAAGCGGATCGCCGCCCGATCACGGCGCCGTTAGGCCAGGACAAATTAACCACATCAATGGGAGCTTGCGAACATGCACATTGCCCAAATTGCGCCGTTGTCGGAAGCGGTCCCGCCTAAGCTTTATGGCGGAACTGAACGCGTCATTCATTGGCTCACCGAGGAACTGATTGCACTCGGGCACGATGTCACTTTGTATGCCAGCGGCGACTCGGTCACGTCGGCGAAACTTGAAGCGATATGGCCGCGAGCGCTTCGGATCGATGGCTCCGTCAGAGATCCGAACGCACTCCATATATCGATGCTCGAGCAGGTGCGGCAGCATGCAGAGCGGTATGACTTTCTGCATTTCCATTTGGATTACTATCCATTCTCCGTTTTTTCACGCCAGTCAGTTCCATTTGTGACGACGTTGCACGGTCGCCTTGATCTGCCGGAGCATCAGCCGGTCTTCACGACTTTCTCGTCACTTCCCGTGATTTCTATCTCGGATTCGCAGCGCAGGCCGATCCCGCGTGCGAACTGGGTACGGACCATCTATCATGGCCTGCCGCAGCAACTATTGACGCCGATGGCCATCAAGCCGCGTTATTTCGCCTTTCTTGGCCGCATTGCACCCGAGAAGGGCGTCGATCGTGCGATTTCAATTGCTCGCAAATGCGGGGTGCCGCTTCGAATCGCGGCAAAGGTCGACAAAGTGGACCGCGAATATTTCAACGAAAGAATCCGTCCGCTGCTGGATGGTTCGAGTGCCGAGTATATCGGGGAAATCACCGACACGGAGAAATCGGAATTTCTAAGCGGCGCCATCGCGTTGCTCGATCCGATCGACTGGCCGGAGCCGTTCGGTCTCGTCATGATCGAAGCAATGGCGTGCGGTACACCGGTCATCGCGTTTAATCGCGGGTCAGTACCGGAAGTCATTGATGACGGATTGACCGGCTTTATCGTCGAAGATGAGGAAGGGGCGATCGGTGCCTTCTACCGGCTTTCGCAGCTCTCACGAGAGAGAATCCGCGCTCAATTCGAACGACGGTTTACGGCGCGCCGCATGGCACTCGAGTACCTCGCTGCCTACCGCAGCATGATGGACCGCGATGTACATCGGCTCAAAGTTGTTGGCGACGGCCGGCGCGGCGATTAACCTCGTAGACAACGCCGATTCAATGGATCGTCTTGGGCATGCTTCGGCAAGTGCTGTGATCGCGCGGGCAGCGCCGAGACACAAAACATGCTGCGATTAACTAAGCCGGCGCCGGCCGGCCCCTCCTTCGTGCCCCGACGCGGCGGAGCGCGTAGCGCTTTCCTGGGCCTCGCGCAAACCCGGTTTCGAAGGTCATGCGACCATTGAAACGCTTACCGCGAGAGACCCCGGTGCCCCTTGAGGGCACGGGGGCAAGAAGCGCCGGGGCACGCGCGGTCGTGGACAACTCGGCCTTGCGGTGCGCGTTCCAGCGGCGCTTGACAACCGCGATCGTCGGCTTGCCGCCTGCTTTATGCGTATGCTGCCATTCTGCGAGGCCGCAATTGTAGGCGTATCTTTTCGTGCTGCAGGCGCGTCGGCAATCGGCTGCGTGCTTTGGTGTCGTGTCGAGTACGATGTTGTGGGCGAGTATCACTTCACACTTTGCTGTTCTGGCGACAGTTGCTCGTTGTTGAGAGCAAGCAACTCGGTAACGTGTTCTGCACAGAACCGCTCGGACCCCCGGAAGCCAAAACGGACCAATCGACCTTGGTGCGCGATAATCAGGTGTAAATACCACTTCCATATCAGAGTGACTTCTCCGTGGCGGCCCGCGCCGGGCAGCAAACCGCAGATTGATGGCCTGCGTCCGGTCAGCGCCGGGTCAGCGCATAGGCCATGAGCCTTGATCCGCTTGCACCGTCCCCCGTGCCGACCCCGAACTCGTCGGCGATCTTGTGCATATCGTCGGGACCGCAGCGCCCGTCGGCGGGTTCCAATTCGGGCGTTTGCCCGATGGGCCCATATGGCCGATGGAACGGATTGCGGGGCCAGGGTCCCCCGCTGGAAGCTCTCGTTAGACGGAAGTTCGGGCTAGAAAGGCAGAGGCCCTCACCGGCAAACCCACCCCCGAGCTCAGTGTGCCGTGGTGGCCCTCCTGATGCCGCTGATCGAGAAGGGGGCCAACCCGGTCGTGTTCTGCCGCTTCGTTGCCACCGCCCGACCACGTGCTTTCCGCGATCACCGCATCCGCGTTGATCGCCTGGTCGAACAGCCGCTAAGCAACCACAGGAACGGCTTTCTCGATGCTATCGCTCTCCATTGCAAACTGCCAACATCCGCGGTTGACGAGTTATCAAACGGTCGCAGGCGCTGCTGGGCTCCCCCAAAGGGCTGCTCGATCGGTTAGCGTGGATCGCTCGAAGTCTCATCGTGAGGCGATTGTGTCGTGATGCACAAGCAGATTGATCCAGAATTGTCGGCGCGCGGCGCTATTCTCGAAGAGGATATCCGAACCGTCTATGAGCGCCGGCTGGCCGAGCGCAATCGCGCGCTTGAAGTTTGGACGTGGCGCGATCGCCGCGTTGGCGACGCCCGCTTGCTCACGTTTCTCGTGCTGGTGGTCTTGGGCGTGCTCATTGTTCGAGGCGCCGGTATCGCGCTTTGGTGGCTGCTTTTGCCGGGGCTTGGGTTCGCAACGCTCGTATTTATCCACGAGTCGATCCGGCAAGCGGCAGACCGCTCCCGGCGCTCCGTTCAATTCTACTCGAACGGCCTGGCCCGCCTAGACGGTCGTTGGCAGGGAACCGGGTCGTCCGGTCTTTCTTACCTCGACAACGACCACCCGTATGCCGCCGATCTGGACCTCTTCGGTGTCGGTTCAGTGTTTGAACGGCTCTGCACAGCGCGCACGCGCTCCGGGGAAGACAAGCTTGCCGCCTGGTTGCTCGCGCCAGCCGATCCCGAGACCATCGCCCTGCGCCATGAGGCGATTCGTGAGCTGAGGCCGCAAGTTGATCTGCGCGAAGCCTTGGAGTTGCTCGGCGTCGAGGTACGTCAGGGGATCGACCCTGCGGCGCTTTCGCGATGGGGCACTGCACAGAGGGTCTTCGAAGGGCGTTCCGTGCCGATTGTCGCTCTCGGTCTTAGCGCGCTCGGCACGGTTACGCTTCTGGGTTGGCTCTTCTTCGACTGGCAGATTTCGTTCTTCATGATCACCATCGCGGGCGAGCTGATCTTCGCGAAGATCGTTTCAAAGTGGGTCGGGCTCGTCCTTTCGGCCGTCGAGCGGCGCACGGCCGATCTCGTGTTGCTCTCAGAACTGCTCCGGCGGCTGGAAACGCATCCGTTCGAGGCACGAATCTTGCGCCGGCTGGTGCAGTCGCTTTCGACGGACGGGCTTCCCGCATCCCGGCAGATTCGTCGGCTTGCGAGGCTCGTCGAACTGCTTGATTACAGGCGAAATCAACTCTTCGCACCATTTGCGGCGCTCTGGATGTGGCCGACGCAGATCGCGCTACGGATCGATGCCTGGCGCAGCGGTCCCGGGCCGCGAATCGTGCAATGGCTCGCGGCAATCGGAGAATTCGAGGCCCTCTGTGCCCTGGCTGCGTACGCTGCGGAGAATCCGCTCGATACTTATCCGGAAGTGGCGCCCGGGCCGCCCGCGCTCGACGCGCAGGCGATCGGCCATCCGCTGATCCAACCGCGTGACTGCGTAGCGACCGACCTGAGTTTAGGCGGCAATTGCGCAGTGCTCATGGTGAGTGGGTCCAACATGTCCGGAAAGAGTACTCTCTTGCGCACGGTGGGCATTAACGTCGTGCTGGCATACGCGGGTGCCCCGGTGCGGGCCGTCCGGCTCAAGCTCACTCCCCTGGCGGTCGGGGCGACGCTGCGCATCCAGGATTCGCTTCAGGCCGGCCGTTCCCGGTTTTACGCCGAGATCACCCGCGTGCGGCAAATGGCCGACCTCTCATGCGGACCACTTCCGCTCCTCTTTCTCTTTGACGAACTCTTTAATGGCACCAACTCCCACGACCGCTGCGTCGGTGCGCAGTCAGTGCTGAACGGCTTGATTGCTCGCGGCGCGATCGGAATGGTCACAACTCACGATCTGGCCCTGACCCAGTTTGCCGGTGGTCCGGAATCGCGAATCTCCAACGTTCACTTCGCCGATCGCCTGGTCGACGGAAAAATGGTGTTCGACTATCGCATGCGCCCCGGCGTCGTCCAGCACAGCAACGCGCTTGCGTTGATGCGGGCGATCGGGTTGGAGGTATAGCCAGCGGGCGGACGGAACCATTCAACCGGTTGGTTGCAAAGAGGGGACGAATGAACGCCAGCCCTCACATGCCATTAGCGCCGCGAATTTCGGCCACCGAGATTGAGGCCGCCGCCAACTCGGCAAACTCGACATCGCTATGCCCCGGGCTGCGCAAAACTCTTCGAGAACGCGTCGTTTCAAGTCCGGCCTTTGCGCTGTGCTCGACACTCGGCAATAG
>JASHYD010001321.1 GCA_030043175.1 Xanthobacteraceae bacterium
GAAGTCGGGGCGTAGGGCTATAGAGGGCTCAAGCGTACACAAAGGATAGTTTCGTTGGGCGATGCCGACAGCGATCGGGATGGTTTTGGCGTCGGCGAGGGGCGCGGAGTGGGTCATGCCGCCCTCCATCACAGCGTGAGGGCGATCGCAGCGGTCGGTGCCATCCTCGATGTCCTCTACGCCGAGACGGACAAGACCTTGGCCGGGGTGGCGGCCTTCCTGTCCGATCCGAGGGCCAACGAGCGAGCGAGCCGGGAATGCTTCGCCCGCTGGAGCGCAGCAGGGCGGGAGGTCGCCGAGCTGCCGACATTCCGTGCCAAGGCGATAAAAATGGCCTTCCCGTCGCAGGCGACCGCGCAATCGCTTGGGCTGTTTTGGCAATCGATTCGACCATTGGGCAGCGGAATCAAAATCCGTCACTTATCGTTGGAATCGTTGAGTGTTTTTGTAAAACGACCGCTATAGGCATGCGCAGAAATCAATGCTTTTCAATAGCGGTGTAAAACGCAAATAGGACCGAGAACACAGGGGAGGCGGATATCATCGTCCTCCCAGGACGCGCAGCCCTGGCGTGACTCCATCTCAGGCAGCGCCAAGTCGAGTATCGGAAACGCCCACCGCTGTCCCTACCGTAAACCCAAAACGGCTGTCGATCACCGCGATTCGGTTGATGATCACCGCGATGGGTGATCTCCTCAAGTTGATCTGCTACGCAGTGACCGGGCTGTCGCGGTCGCGCGCAGCGTTGCAAACCGAAATTGTCACTATACCATCAATATGTTCGAGTTTGAGTTTCCGACAGGGACACGTCTACGAGCAACATTGATTCAAAAACGAGCATCGAACGCGCAAGTTCGATTCAAGAATTCGGCCCCATGATTCTATTAT
Organism: Xanthobacteraceae bacterium; assembly: GCA_030043175.1. The sequence continues at coordinate 889 of JASHYD010001321.1, forward strand.
TGTGCACCGGCGGCATGCCGCGGACTTTTTCGACACATCGGTCACTTTGAGAAAATCTCACGGTGAGGATATTGGGTCCCGACAGCACCGCCCTGCGGCGTGGGCAGGTTGGTAGGCATCTAGGGCATTGCGTCATCGATCGCTGAGCGCCGCCACCGCATCTAAGGGTGGAACCCGTGTTTCGTGGTCTTGGTACGTGATGGTCGTGGTTGCGGGTCCTTCTCGTATCGTGAACTTTTGGGCTATCGATCCAGGCAGAACGATCTGCCAGGGACACTCAATGCACAATCGCCGCCTGCGAGTTGCCGCAGCATTTCTTGTACTTCTTCCCACTGCCACAAGGGCAGATATCATTTCGCCCGACTTTTGCACTGCTCTGCCCAAACGACGCGTGGAGCAAAGGCCTGTCACTCCCGCCGAGTTCCGAATGCAGCTTATTGAACAATCTGACGAAATCCTCGGTGAGCGCCTGTGGGGAAAGTTCATCGAGCCGGAAGAAGCGCCATTTACTCTTTCTCTGCAACATTTCGGCGAGCCTGTTGAAAGCGTTCCGCCGCTCGCCGGTGTCGGCCATGACGTGTGCTATTCCGAGCCCGGCCTCCAGGGAGTCCCGCTCTATCTCTAACGCCCGGCTGTAACATTCTGCGGCTCGCCCGCGGCGGCCAAGGACATATTGGAAGCGAGCAAGCCTGAGGTGATTGACAATATTCTGGGGATACTCAGCGACCGCCGCCTTGAGTTCTGCCATCACCTCTGGCGCGGGCCTCGTCTGCCACCTGTAATTCACGTTTATAAACTGCACTGGGCCTTTCCGCCCATCTTTCGCAGCCCCCCGATTAGCAGCGAACGTGATCAAGGCGGCCATCACCTGCATGTGGGCTTCAGCGGTGAACTCGAAATCTGCCGACTCTCCACAGGAGACACAGCGGAGATCGTCGCCAACGAAATAGGGCGATCCAGTCCTGCTCGTACCCGTCACGACGGACTTGACCTCGTAACGATTGACATCGCTGCACCGCTCGCATTTGAGCGTCAGAGTTATGGTATCGCGCGGGCGGCGGGAATTGCCGGCGGGGCAGTCCGCTTGCCGCTCAAGAACGCGTTGTCGATGCTCCCTGACGCGCTCGCGGATATCCTTGAGATTATCGGTCTTTCGTCCCGTCAAAATACACAACCGATAGAAACATTTGTCGATAACGGGTTGCTTGCGCCTGACCTCGGGCGCAAGCAGGTTGATTGCCTGCTCGTGGGGCGCAGCCTCAGCTAGTGCACACCACCCCTCATGATCGTCGCCAAACAACTCCTGGAAGCGCGCAATGGCGAATCTGGTAGTAGGCTCACCGCCAATCTGCTCTAGAGCGCCCCGGCCGTAGATCCTTTGAGAGCTATCAAGCTCATCCCATTGTGCAATCAAGGCCAGCTCGGCTGGCTCTCCGATCTGGACAAGGGACTTCTGGGCGGCCTCGCATAGGAAGTCCCCTCTTTCACGGCCAAGTGAGTCAATCAGTATCTGTATCGTGCCGGTGAGCCGCAGCTCCCCCGCCATGGTTGCCAGATGTACGCCGCCCCACTCATTCTTTACTCCTGGCATGCGCTCGCTCATGGCTTGCGCGATATCCTGCGGGTTGAAGGCACCTAGTCGCTGTGTCAATTGCAGCGAGTGGCGGTTGTCGGAAAGGTCCAGAGCAAGTACATCCAGCGCGTCCTCCATGGATAAGCCGCTTGCGCCGATTTTATCGAGCTCGAATGCCCGCAACACCGTGGCGATGGCAAAACATGCCATATTGCCATGTTCCGAAGCATCAAAGGACTGCATGAGTGCGACGACGGCCAGAGCTGTTTCTGTCGCGCCAGCAGCGGCGCCGTGCTTATTGAGAAAGTGCTTGGCGTCCAACCATGGGTCCGATTCGCTTAGTATGCGATCGCATTCATCCAATGGGGCGCCAGAATTGAATAAAGGTCGCAGCGATCGAAACGGTTGGGCGCACCTGCCATCCATCAGGTCTTTTGCCTTTTCCAGCAAAGCAGCATTGCCAAATAACGCGGAGAAAACGCCTTGCAACAGCCGGTCTCTCTCAGCCTTATCGCCGCGCATGACTTGTGCGTATGTCTCGATCAACCGCGCCAAAGTGCCATGGCTCAGAGTTGCCGTCGGACGCAGCAGAGCATGCATCAGCATTCGCTTTGTGAAGCTGTCGTTTTGCAGCTGGAATACACGTTTGGTCACATCGTCGAGCAGCGGGAGCGCATTTGCCGAGGGCAAATCGGCTATGGCGGCAATCACTGCCGCCGTTTTCTGAAGGTCCAGAAGGTTACGGTCGATATGCTGCGCTAGCAACGGAAGCACCTCTTCGAGCGGGCACTCCACGAGTGCGGTAGTGGCTCTAGCCCCAAGCCCACCACTCCAGCTGATCCATCGATCAACGAGTCCCGGCCTCACGTTGACGAACAGTCGGGATGGCAAGACGCTGAACAACTCCTCCAAAACTGTATAGTCGCTGCTATCGATCCAGCGCCGCAGTGCCGAGTCGTGAAACCATGCCTCCTCCATAGAACGGCAAAGATCGGAGCCTCGCAGCTGAGCATGCTCATAGCGACGTAAAGCCCAGCTCATGATGATCGGGTCGTCCAGCTTGTTCTTGCCGCATTCAATCAATTGCCGCATTAGGAGACCCACCTTTGCAGCACGAGCTGCACCTCGGGCTAATTGCCCCTTTCCTGATTACCAATAAGCGGCCATGGGAGAAACGTGGGTCGCGCCTCTCCTGTG